>NZ_RZOS01000055.1:0-21462 GCF_004022605.1 Mesorhizobium sp. M4B.F.Ca.ET.089.01.1.1 | reverse complement strand
CGGCAGCGCCACCGCCATGCTGGAGCCTTGCACCGAGGTGATCTCGTTGAAACGGGCCACGGCAAGCATCTGGTCCTCCTCGGAGAGCCGCGGGAACCAGAGTTCGACGACGTCCATGTTGGTGCCGGAGGCGAAGATCGAATCGGGCTTGAAGCGCTTGCTGAGGAAATCGAAGCCGGCTGCCGCGAGCAGCCTGTCTGCCTTCCACCGGTCGCCCTCGGCGGCATCCATGGCCATGAAGTCGGCAATGCCGAGCCATGTCGCGTTGAAATCGACAAGCGTTCCGTCCTTGTCGAACAATATGCCTTTGATCTCCGCCAAGCCTGTCACTCCGATCCGCGCAATCGGTGAATGTGTCCCACCAGACCAGCAGTCGAGGCATCCCGCTTTGCGGCATTCTCCTTGCCTTCCACGACAGGCAGCAGGCCGGTTGCCAGTTCCTTGCCGAGTTCGACGCCCCACTGATCGAAGGAATTGATGTTGAACAGCGTGCCCTCGACGAAGACGCGATGCTCGTAGAGCGCGACCAGGCGGCCGAAGGTGCGCGGATCGAGCTTGCGGTAGAGAATGGTCACAGAGGGGCGGTCGCCGGAGAAGACCCGGTGCGGGGCGATCCTGTCGACGTCGGCCGGCTTCATGCCCTTGGCCAGCATCTGCGCGCGAGCCTCCTCCAGCGTGCGGCCCTTCATGAAGGCCTCCGACTGCGCCAGGCAGTTGGCGAGCAGGAGATCGTGGTGATGCTTCAGCTCCGGCTCGTGGCCGACAGCGGCGGCGATGAATTCGACCGGAATGAAGTCCGTACCCTGGTGCAGCAGCTGGAAGAAGGCGTGCTGACCGTTGGTGCCGGGCTCGCCCCAGACCAGCGGGCCGGTGGGCGTGGTGACCGCGCCGCCATCTAGCGTCACGCTCTTGCCGTTCGATTCCATGTCGAGCTGTTGCAGATAGGCCGGCAGCCTGGAGAGCCGCTGGTCGTAAGGGATCACGGCGCGGGCCGGATATCGGCAGACGACCCGGTGCCACCAGCCGATCAGGCCCAGCAGCGCCGGCAGGTTCTTCTGCAGGGGTGCGGAGCGGAAGTGCTCGTCCATCTCGTGCGCGCCGTCGAGGACGGCGCGGAAATTGCGCGGGCCGATGGCGATCATCACCGGCAGGCCGATCGCGCTCCAGACCGAATAGCGGCCGCCGACCCAGTCCCAGAAGCCGAACACGCGATCGGACGCGATGCCGAACTTCGCCACCAGGTCGAGCGCGGTCGAGACGGCGGCGAAATGCTTGCCGACGGCTTCCTTGCCCAGCGCCTTCTCCACCCATCGGCGCGCCGTCTCGGCATTGGTCATCGTCTCGACCGTGGTGAAGGTCTTGGAGGCGACGATGAACAAAGTGGTTTCGGCCGACAGGTCCTTCAGCGTGTCGTGGATGTGGGCGCCGTCGATGTTGGAGACATAGTGCGCGCGCGGGCCGTCATGATAGGGCGCCAGCGCCAGCGTCGCCATCACCGGGCCGAGGTCGGAGCCGCCAATGCCGATGTTGACGATGTCGGTGATCTTCTTGCCGGTGGCGCCGGCCGCCTTGCCGGCGCGGATGGCATCGGCGAAGGCGCCCATGGCGTCCAGAACGGCGAGAACCTCGGCCTTAGTATCCTGGCCATCGACCACGACGCCCTTGCCGGTCAGGTTGCGAAGCGCAGTGTGCAGCACGGCGCGGCCTTCGGTGATATTGATCTTCTTGCCTTCGAACATGGCGGCGCGGCGACCCGCCAGATCGGCGGCTCCGGCGAGCTTCTCCAGCATCGCCATCGTGTCGGCATCGACCGCGCATTTCGACCAGTCAAGCAGGAGATCGCCGTCGGTGGCGGAAAACGTCGCGAAGCGTTTGGGATCAGCTGCGAAAGCTTCACGCATCGTGCCTTTGGCCGCCGCGCGATGTTCGCGCAAGGCGGCGACTTGCTTGTCGAAGGATGATTGATCCAATGCGGGCTCCTGGCGGGTTTTTGAACCTATCTTAACAGGCCGGATGTTTCCGGCGCATGTCGTCGCGACATTCTATCGAGCCGATTCCATTTCATTCAAGGGCGGCATTGCCGCACTGCATCACGCTTTGATGACGGACTGCATCACGCTTTTATGATGCCTTGCATTACCCGGCGACGGAGGATGCGACGACGCTGCGCGTCGCTCACCAACCGGCAGGCCGCGACGCAGGCGACGACGCTGCGCGTCGCGCAACGGATCACATTCGTGACCAATGGATCACTGGCATAAATCCCAGCGATCAGAAAAATTGATTGGCGCAACCCCTTGTGCCACCCCTACACTCGACTGGTCCAGCCAAACACAAAAAGCTGGCCATCGAGGAAACTCTTCCATGCCACAGCGCAACGACACGGCCATATGGTCCGGCCTGTTCCGGATTTCGGCTGAATCCGGCCAGACCCTGCAGGCGCAGATCCGCCAGGCGATCGTCGCCGCCATTCTGGACCGGCAGATCGCCGCTTCCATGCCGCTTCCTTCCTGCCGCATCCTGGCCGAAAAACTGGGCGTCGCCCGCGGCACGGTGGTGCTCGCCTTCCAGCAGCTCGTCGACCAGGGCTTTCTGGTGGCGCGCGAGCGGCGCGGCCATTTCGTCAATCCGGACGTGCTGGCCACCCCCGCCAAGCCGCACCAGAAGGCTCCCGACCAGCAGAACGAGATCGACTGGAAGGCGCGCCGGCAGATCGCCGCCAGCGACATGCCGCCGCCGGCCAAGCACGACAACTGGATCAAGTCGTCCTACCCCTTCGTCTACGGCCAGTTCGATCCGGCGCTGTTCCCGACGGCCGAATGGCGCGAATGCAACCGCATGGCGCTCGCCGTGCTGGAGATCCGCAACTGGGCATCCGACATGGTCGACCGCGACGATCCGCTCTTGATCGAGCAGATCCAGGCGCGGCTCTTGCCGCGGCGTGGCATCTTCGCCAATCCGGACGAGATCATCGTCACGCTCGGCGCGCAGAACGCGCTTTACATGCTCGCCTCGTTGCTGATGACCAAGGGCTCGAAGGTGGCGATGGAGGATCCGGGCTATCCCGACGCGCGCTCGATCTTCCGGCTTGCGGGCGCCGACATCCAACCGGTTCCGGTCGACCAGTCCGGCATCGTGACCTCTTCGATCCCGCAGGATTCCGGCTTCGTCTTCGTCACGCCCAGCCACCATTGCCCGACTATGGTGCCGTTGTCGGCCGAGCGCCGGCAGGACCTCCTGGCGCGGGCCAACCGCCACAACCAGATCATCATCGAGGATGGCTATGACAGCCAGTTGCTGGACGAGGCGCCGCAGCAGGCGCTGAAGAGCCTCGATCGCTCAGGCCGCGTCATCTATGTCGGCTCGATGTCGAAGACCCTGGCGCCGGGCCTCAGGCTTGGCTACATCGTCGCCTCGGCCGGGCTGATCGCCGAGTTGCGCGCGCTGCGCCGCTTCATGCTCAGGCACCCGCCGGCCAACAACCAGCGGGCGGTGGCGCTGTTCCTGTCGCTCGGCCATCACGAGGCGCTGGTGCGGCGCCTGTCCAGCGCCTTCGACGAGCGGCGCAAGCGTCTGGTCCATGCGATTTCCGCTTTCCTGCCCGAGTGGCGCTCGACCGACTCGGCCGGCGGCACATCGCTCTGGCTCGAGGGGCCGCGCGGCACCGACTCGCGGGGCCTCGCCGAAGCGGCCGCCTCGCGCAGCGTCATCATCGAACCCGGCGACCGCTTCTTCGACCGCACCGAAAAACCGTCGCGTTTCATGCGCTTGGGCATTTCCTCGATCGCGCTGCAACACATCGAGCCCGGCATTCGGGAACTCGCCACCGCGGCCGGCCGCAGACCCGCGGCCGCCTGATCATCAACTGACGCTGAATTCCCAAAGAGAGCCGGCTTTCGCCGGCTCTCTTTGCTTTAGCGCTCTGGCATATTCGACGGAGCTGGCTGGCTCATAGGCTGTGCCAATGCCGGCGGCATAGTCGAGCCATAAGGGGACGAAGCAGGGCCGATGGTGGACCAACCGCCGCGTCCCGCCTCGCAGCAAAAGGTGGAGTGCTTCCATGTCAGTGGCTCTTGAGAAGCAGGACGCTTCGGCCGACCAGCGGTCGCGGCGATCCGGCGGGCGCGAAGCGCGCCGTGCGATGCGGGCGGCACCGCTTGCCGACGACATCAGGCCGGTGCGGCCGGGCCTCGAAGGCGGCAGCTATGGGCCGCTCAGCGAAAACGACCGAGAGCGCATCCATGAGGCGGTGCTGACGCTGCTGGAAACGGTCGGCTTCGCCAACGCGATACCCTCCTGCATCGAGGCGCTGACCAGGGTTGGCGCGACCTATGGCGACGATGGCCGCATCCGCCTGCCGCGGGCGCTCGTCCTCGACACGATCAAGAATGCGGCCCGGCATTTCACGCTGCACGGCCAGGACCCCAAGCACGACATGGTGATCCAGGGCAAACGCGTGCATTACGGCACGGCGGGCGCGGCCGTGCATCTGGTCGACGTCGAGAAGCGCGAATACCGCGAGTCCCAATTGCAGGACATCTACGACGCCGCGCGCCTGGTCGACGGCCTCGACAACATCCATTTCTTCCAGCGCACCATGGTGCCGCGCGACATTCCCGATCCGCTGGAGATGGACTTCAACACGCTCTACGCCTGCGTGACGGGGACCGCCAAGCATGTCGGCACCTCGTTCACGGTGCGCGAGAACGTCAAGCCGGCGCTGGAGATGCTCTATGCGATCGCCGGCGGCGAGGAAAATTTCCGCGCACGCCCCTTTGTGTCGAATTCCAACTGCTTCGTCGTGCCGCCGATGAAGTTCGCCGAGGACGCCTGCGGCGTGCTCGAGGCCTGCGTCGAAGGCGGCATCCCGATCCTGCTTCTGTCGGCCGGCCAGGCCGGCGCCACGGCGCCGGCGGCGATTGCCGGGGCGGTGGTGCAGGCGGTCGCGGAAGTGCTGATGGGCCTGGTTTATGTCAACGCCATCAAGCCCGGCCATCCGGCGATCTTCGGGACCTGGCCGTTCGTCTCCGACCTTCGGACCGGCGCCATGTCCGGCGGCTCGGCCGAGCAGGCCGTGCTGACCGCCGCCTGCGCGCAGATGGCGCAATATTACGACCTGCCGGGCGGCTCGGCGGCCGGCATGACGGATTCGAAACTGCCCGACATCCAGTCCGGCTACGAGAAGGGCATCACCAATGTGATGGCCGGCCTCTCCGGCCTCAACCTGGTCTATGAGTCGGCCGGCATGCATGCCTCGCTGCTCGGCTTCTGCCTGGAAAGCCTGATCATCGACAACGACATGCTCGGCCACTGCCTGCGCTGCGTGCGCGGCATCGAGGTGACCGACGAGGCGCTGTCGATCGACACCATCGCCGATGTCTGCCTGAAGGGCCCCGGCCACTATCTCGGCAACGAGCAGACGCTGAAGCTGATGCAGACCGAATATTTCTATCCGGCCATCGGCGACCGCTTCTCGCCCAAGGAATGGAACGAGAAGGGCCGGCCCGACATCCTGCAAAGGGCGATCGCCGAGAAGAAGCGCGTGCTTGCCGAGCGCTTTCCGCGCCACGTGCCGAAAACGGTCGACGACAAATTGCGCGCCCGCTTCGGCGAGATGATCAAGCTGCCGCGCGGCGGCATGGGCGGCTAGGCTGGGGCGAGCATCCTACTCGGCGCTTAGGCCGAAGCGCTCCACCACCTCGGCGCTGATCAGCTTGGCATGCAGCGCCATCAGCACGATCTGCGCATCGAGGCTGTCGCCGGTCTCGAGCGCTTCCTCGATGCGGCGCTCCGCGTCCAGCCTGCGCTCGCGGCCATTGGCCTGTTCGAACGTCTCCGGCCCGGCAACGCAATAGCCGAAAAGCTGCGCGAGCGAGGCGTAGGCCTGCGCCGGCGGCTCGTCCGGCCAGTGATCCTTCATCAGATTGACGATGGTGAGCTTGACGCCCTCCGGCACGAGCGCGGGATGGAGGTCGGCGCCGCGCAAGGCGGCATCGAGCGTCCGCAGATCGCCCGAGCGGCCGAACATGCCGAGGAAGCCTAGGGAAGAGCGCCGTTTCGTCATGGATGGTCCTGTCCGTTTGCCAGCATATGGCATCGCGCGCGCCGTTTTGCACAAGACGACGTATTGCCCAGAGGAGCCGGGCGCCTATCTGGCGGGGCTATGGTCACAATCTGATCTGGTTTCGCGGAGGCCACAGAGGGACCAGAGCAAATTCTGTGAGGAGTGCCATGAAGAAGACCTATCACGGCAGTTGCCATTGCGGCGCTGTGCATTTCGAGGCCGATCTCGACCTCGCCGAGGGCATTCGCAAATGCAATTGCAGCTTCTGCTGGAAACTTGGCTACCGCAAATCCTTCACCGCCTACCAGGCGCTCAGGGTGACGGAAGGCAGTGACCGGATGCGGGACTACAAGGCAAGCCCGTCCAACTGGCCGGAAGGCGACATCAACCACTATATGTGCCCGAACTGCGGCGCGAATGTCTTCTCGCGCGGCTATCTCGATTTCATGGGCGGGAATTTCTGGGCTGTGAACGTCGCCTGCCTGGACGACGTCAGCGAGGAGGAACTCGCTTCCGCACCGATCATCTACGAGGACGGTAAACGCAACAGGCAGGACCAGGCGCCGGAGATCACCGGTTACCTGTAAGCGCAGCCGGACAGCAGCCCTGGGTCAGCAAAAACGGCGGCTTGATCCACGATCAAGCCGCCGTTCGCGCGAGCGAGGTTGCCGGCGCTCAGTGGTTGTCGCGGGGCACACCCCTGGTGTGCGCGACATCCTGGTACTTCACTGCCGGCTTCAGCACCATGCCGGCGTCAAACTGGTCGACGATGCCGCGCTGGATCTCCTGCCACGGCGTCTGGTGCTGGGGATAATGGAAGCCGCCATTGCCCTGGAGTGCTGCGCGCCGCCTCGCGATCTCCTCGTCGCTGACGAGGATGTTGGCCGAGCCCTTCTTCAGGTCGATGCGGACGCGGTCACCGCTCTTGAGCAGCGCCAGGCCACCGCCTATAGCCGCCTCCGGCGAAGCGTTGAGGATCGAGGGCGAGCCCGACGTGCCCGACTGGCGGCCGTCGCCGATGCAGGCCAGCGAATGGATGCCCTTCTTGATGAGGTAGGCCGGCGGCTGCATGTTGACCACCTCGGCGCCGCCGGGATAGCCGACTGGGCCGGCGCCGCGCATGAACAGAATGGTGTGCTCGTCGATGCCTTGCGCCGGATCGTCGATGCGGGCGTGGTAGTCCTCCGGCCCGTCGAAGACCATGGCGTTGCCCTCGAAGGCTTCGGGATCCTTCGGGTTGGACAGATAGCGCTGGCGGAATTCCGGCGAGATGCCGCTGGTCTTCATGATCGCGGAGTCGAACAGGTTGCCCTTCAGGTTGATGAAGCCGGCATTGGCCTTCAGCGGCTTGTCGACGCTGTGGATGACCTCCGGGTTTTCGTTGGCGGCATCGCGGCAGTTGTCGCCGATCGACTTGCCGTTGGCGGTGACCGCATCCGGATGCGGCAAAAGCCCGCCCTTCAACAGTTCGGCGACGACCGCCGGAACGCCGCCGGCGTGGTGATAGTCCTCGCCGAGATATTCGCCCGTTGGCTGCAAATTGACGATGAGCGGCACGTTGAGGCCGACCTTCTGCCAGTCGTCATTGTCGAGCGGCACGCCGAGATGGCGGGCAATGGCGTTGAGGTGGATCGGCGCATTGGTCGAGCCGCCGATGGCCGAGTTGACGACGATGGCGTTCTCGAACGCCTGGCGCGTCATGATGTCGGACGGCTTCAGGTCCTCATGAACCATGTCGACGATGCGCTTGCCGGTCTCGTAGGCGATCTGGCCACGCTCGCGATAGGGCGCGGGGATGGCGGCCGAGCCCGGCAGCTGCATGCCGAGCGCCTCGGCCAGCGAGTTCATGGTGGTGGCGGTGCCCATGGTGTTGCAGTAGCCGGTCGACGGCGCCGAGGAGGCGACGATGTCCATGAACTCGTCGTAATTGATCTCGCCCGCCGACAGGCGCTGGCGCGATTCCCACACGATGGTGCCGGAGCCGGTGCGCTTGCCCTTGTGCCAGCCATTCAGCATCGGGCCGACCGACAGCGCGATGGCCGGGATGTTGACGGTGGCGGCGGCCATCAGCAGCGCCGGCGTTGTCTTGTCGCAGCCGATGGTCAGCACGACGCCGTCGAGCGGATAGCCGTAGAGCACCTCGACAAGGCCGAGATAGGCAAGGTTGCGGTCGAGCGCCGCGGTCGGGCGCTTGCCGGTCTCCTGGATCGGATGGCACGGGAACTCGAAGGGAATGCCGCCCATCGAGACGATGCCCTCGCGCACGCGCTTGGCGAGCTCGAGATGATGCCGGTTGCAGGGCGACAGATCCGAGCCGGTCTGGGCGATGCCGATCAGCGGCTTGCCCGACATCAGCTCGGCGCGCGTCAGTCCGTAGTTCAGGTAGCGCTCGAGATAGAGCGCCGTCATGCCCGGATTGTCGGGATTGTCGAACCACTCCTGCGAGCGAAATTTTTTCTTCTTGGTGGGGGCGCCGGCCATCGTGGTCTCCGTATTTGTATGACAAATCGATATGACAATGCGCGGATGCAGGCAAGGGGCACGCGCCATCCGAACCCGCACTTTGGTGCGATAGACATAAGTCTGCCCCTGCGCTAGGGCTTCCGGGCAGTCTTTCCGGGAGGTTCTTGATGGCTTTGGTGATCGAAGGCGAGGAACGGATTGCCGCACCCCTGCAAAAAGTATGGGAAGCGCTGAACGACCCGGACATTCTGAGGGGCAGCATCCCCGGCTGCCAGAGCCTGGAAAAGAAATCCGACACCGAAATGGCGGCAACCGTCGTGCTGAAGATCGGGCCGATCAAGGCGACGTTCAACGGCGAGGTCGTGCTCAAGAACCTCAAGCCTCCGCATTCCTACACCATCCAGGGCGAAGGCAAGGGCGGCATTGCCGGCTTCGCCAAGGGCGGCGCCGACGTGACGCTGACCGCCGACGGCGCCGACACGACGGTGCTCAAATATGCGGCCAAGGCCGATGTCGGCGGCAAGATCGCCCAACTCGGCAGCCGCCTGATCGAATCGACGTCGAAGAAGCTCGCCGGGCAGTTCTTCTCGACGTTCGGCGAGAAGGTCGGCGGCTGACCCTCGCGCCGAGGGATCACTCGAACACGATCGAGGGCACCGCGGCTTCCGCCGCGCCACGCTCCTCATTGACCCTGTCCCAGACCTTTGCCGCAATGTCGCGGTAGATCTTCGCCTCGGCGCCTTCCGGCTTCGAGACCACCACCGGCGCGCCGGCATCCGAGCTTTCGCGAATGCCCATTTCCAGCGGCACCTCGCCGAGGAAGGTGACGCCCAGCCGCTCGGCCTCGCGCCGCGCCCCGCCATGGCCGAAGATGTCGTAGCGCTTGCCGGTGTCGGGGGCGAGGAAATAGCTCATGTTCTCGACGATGCCGAGCAGCGGCACGTCGACCTTCCTGAACATGTTGAGGCCCTTGCGGGCATCGATCAGCGCCAGGTCCTGCGGCGTCGAGACAATGACGGCGCCGGCGAGCGGCACCTGCTGGGCCATGGTCAACTGGGCATCGCCGGTGCCGGGCGGCATGTCGACGACCAGCACGTCGAGCGGGCCCCATTCGACCTCGCGCAGCATCTGGGTCAGCGCCGACATCACCATCGGGCCGCGCCAGATCATCGGCGTTTCCTCATCGACGAGGAAGCCCATCGACATCACCTTCAGCCCATAGTTCTGCATCGGCTTCAGGATCTTGCCGTCGACCGTCTGCGGCCGGCCGTGGATGTTGAGCAGCCTTGGCATGGACGGGCCGTAAATATCGGCGTCGAGGACGCCGACCTTGAGGCCGTTGGCGGCAAGACCGAGCGCCAGGTTGACCGCTGTGGTCGACTTGCCGACGCCGCCCTTGCCGGAGGCCACCGCGATGATCGCGTCGATGCCGGGCACGCCGCGCTTGCCGTGGCTGTGCGATGCCGGCGCCTGCGGCACGGGGCGCTGCGGCGCGGCAGCCGGCGCCGGCCTCGGCGCGGGACGCGGCGGCACCGGCGCTTCCATGCCGCCGCCCTTCTTCTCCGCCGTCAGCGCCACGACGGCGCCGGCGACGCCCGGAATGGCCTTCACCACGCGCTCGGCGGCGGCGCGCAGCGGCTCCATCTCCTGGGCGCGGGCGGCTGGCACGGTGATCGAGAAGAACACCTTCGAATCGGCAATGAAAATCTCCGAGACCAGGCCTAGGTCGACGATGTTGCCGGTGAAATCCGGCCCGTTGACCGTTTTCAGGCGCTCGATGACGGTTTCCTTGGTGACGGCCATGGTGTTTCCTCGGGGTTTTGGCGATGCAGATAGTGCAGTTTCCGGCAAGAACCAAGCCGTGGAGCAAAGGCTTGCCCGGCGTGCCACCGAAAACGACCGGCAGTGTCGGATTTGCCCGATGACGTTTCCGGTCGGCCGGCAGTTGACCGCCTGCCCATGGCCAATCGATCCGCGGGCCCTATCTCGGTTGCCACGAGCGGCGACACAACAAATCGGGAAGGAGACTGTCATGCTCGCAAACAGCAATGCAGCAGCCAATCTGGCGGTGAAAGACCTGGCGAGAGCCAAGACCTTTTATGAGGGAACGCTGGGTCTCAGGCAGGTGGACGACATGGCTGGCGAACTGGTCGTCTACAAAAGCGGCGACACGGTCATCAACGTCTATCATTCGGAATTCGCCGGAACCAACAAGGCAACGGCTGTGACCTGGAACGTCGGCGATGAAATCGCTCCTGTCGTCAAGTCGCTGAAATCGAAGGGCGTCGCCTTCGAGCACTATGAGATGCCCGGCCTGTCGCTGGACGGCGACATCCATGTCGGCGACGGCATGAAGGTCGCCTGGTTCAAGGATCCGGACGGCAACATACTGTGCCTCGCGGGCGAATAGGTCTTTGCGCCCCGCTCCGCGTCAGCCCACCAGGCGCGTGGCGAAATAGGTGAGCGCCGAAATGGCGGCGGTGGCCGGGAGTGTGACGACCCAGGCGACGACGATGTTGCCGGCAATGCCCCAGCGCACGGCTGAGACGCGGCGGGCAGCGCCGACGCCGATGATGGCGCCGGTAATGGTGTGCGTGGTCGATACCGGAACGCCGAGCCAGGTGGCGGCGAACAGCGTGATGGCGCCGCCGGTCTCGGCGCAAAAGCCCTGCATCGGATTCAGCCGGGTGATCTTCGAGCCCATCGTGTGGACGATGCGCCAGCCGCCGAACAAGGTGCCTAGCGCCAGCGCCGACTGACAGGTGATGACCACCCATAGCGGCACGTGGAAGGTGCCGCCGAGCATGCCTTGCGAATAGAGCAGCACGGCGATGATGCCCATAGTCTTTTGCGCGTCATTGCCGCCGTGGCCGAGCGAATAGAGCGAGGCGGAGAAGAACTGCAGGACACGGAAGCTGTTGTCGACGGCGAATGGCGTCTGGCGCACGAACAGCCAAGAGACGATGAGGACGAGCAGGAGCGCCAGCACGAAACCCGTCGCCGGCGAGAGCACGATGGCCGCGACGGTCTTGCCGAGGCCCGACCAGACGATGGCGCTTGTGCCCGCCTTGGCGACGCCGGCGCCGACCAGCCCGCCGATCAGCGCATGCGAGCTGCTGGAGGGAATGCCGGCGATCCAGGTGACGATGTTCCAGACGATGGCGCCGACCAGCGCGGCAAAGATCACGGCCGGCGTGACGATGCTGGCGTCGACTATGCCCTTGCCCACCGTCTCGGCGACATGCAGGCCGAAGAACATGAAGGCGATGAAGTTGAAGAAGGCCGCCCAGAACACCGCATAGTGCGGCCTCAGGACGCGCGTTGAGACGATGGTGGCGATCGAATTGGCGGCGTCGTGCAGGCCGTTCAGGAAATCGAAGAACAGCGCCACGGCAACGAGGCCAACCAGCAGGGGAAAGGTGATAGTGGCGTCCATCGCCTAAACGTTCTCGATCACGATGCCGCTGATCTCGTTGGCGACGTCCTCGAACCGGTCGACAACCTTCTCCAGCTCACCATAGATCTCGGAGCCGATCAGATAGGCCATCGGATCGCTGCGGCCGTGCCGTTTGAACAGATCCTTCAGCCCCTGCTCGTGCAGGTCGTCGGCGCGGCCCTCGGCGCGCATGACCTCCTCGGCAATGGCGTTGAGGCGAATGCTGTGGGCGCCGACCTTGCCGAGCAGCGGGATCGCCTCGGCGACCAGCTTGGCGGCGTCGACGATGACGGCGCCCATCTCCTGCATCAGCGGGTCGAACTCGGTCTTCTCGAACAGCTTCACCGTCTTGACGGTCTTGTGCATCATGTCGATGGCGTCATCCATCGACTGGATCAGGTCCTTGATGTCGCCGCGATCGAAGGGGGTGATGAAGGAGCGGCGCACGGCCAAAAGCACCTCGGCGGTGATGCGATCGGCCTCGTCCTCGAGATCGATGATCTTCTGGCTCCAGCGGTCGATGTCCTTGCCCTGCAGGAGCTGCTGCAGCGCCTCGGCGCCGCCGACCACCGTGCGGGAATGGCGTTCGAACAGGTCGAAGAAGCGATCTTCGCGCGGCAGCAGCTTGCGGAACCAGCCCAGCATGTCGATCTCCCGTCGTGTCTACACCTGTCACTGACATAACGCCGCAAGGCGCCCCGGGAAACAGTAAGCCGGCTGAAAAGATGTGGATGCCGGGCGACGGCAGATGCGACTTGCGGCGCAGGACAATTTCCCCGACCCTGCGCGGAACGCGGACAGAAGGTCCGCAACAGGCATCAAAGGCATGATCGACAAGCTGGAATTCTTCATCGCGCTCGCCAGGGAGGAACATTTCGGCCGGGCGGCGGAAGTGTGCGGCGTCACCCAGCCGACGCTGTCGGCGGGGATCAAGCAGTTGGAGGAGCAGCTCGGTGTCATGCTGGTGCTGCGCGGCTCGCGCTTCCAGGGGCTGACGCCAGAAGGCAAGCAGGTGCTGGTGTGGGCGCGCCGCATCGTCGGCGACAGCCGCACCATGCGCGAGGAGATGCGCGCGGCCCGGCACGGCCTGTCCGGCCGCATCCGCATCGCCGCCATCCCGACAGCGCTCGCCATGGTGGCGCGCCTGACGACGCCGTTCCGGGCCAAGCATCCCGGCGTCACCTTCTCGGTGCTGTCGCGCACCTCGATCGAGGTGCTGTCGCTGCTCGGCAATTTCGACGTCGATGCCGGCATCACCTATCTCGACAACGAACCGCTCGGACGCGTGGTGAGCGTGCCGCTCTATGACGAGCGCTATCAGCTGATCACCGCGGTCGGAAATCCCTTTTCCGACCGCGACAAAGTGACGTGGGCGGAGATCAGCCAGCTGCCGCTCTGCCTGTTGACGCCCGACATGCAGAACCGCCGCATCATCGACCAGCATCTGGCAGAGGCCGGAGTGCAGGTGCGGCCGACGCTGGAGTCGAATTCGATGATCGTGCTGTTTTCGCACATCCGGACCGGAAAATGGTCGTCGATCATGCCGCTCAACCTTGCGGAAACATTCGGCTTTTCCGAACCGATCAGGGCCATTCCGATCGTCGATCCGGACGCCAGCCATACGGTCGGCCTGGTGGCGGCGCCGGGCGAGCCGCACACGCCCTTGGTGCAGGCGCTGCTGGACGAGGCGATGACGCTTGCGGACGATTTCCGCGCCCATCGCTAGGCTAGACAATGCAGGTCGAGCGCGCTTGATAGAAAATTTCTATCAAGCAACGGGACAGCTTTATTGATTTCGGAGGTTTCCTCTGATTTCGTAAGGACTTAGCGATATTGCGCCGGGTGCGTGTCGTTGCCCCAAAACCGCTCTATATTTTGGGTGACACACATCGGGTCGCCACGACCAGGGAGGGCGCTGCATGCCAATGCAGCCTGCAAGTACCGAGATCGCATCGCGCGCAGCCGCGATCATAGATGAATTGAAGGACCTCGAAGGTCCGCTGCTGCCGATCCTGCACGAGATCCAGGAAGAATTCGGCCATGTGCCGCAGGCAGCGCTGCCGGTCATTGCCGACGGGCTGAACCTGTCCAGGGCCGAAGTGCACGGTGTCGTCACCTTCTACCATGATTTCCGCTCCCGCCCGGCCGGCCGGCATGTGCTCAAGCTGTGCCAGGCGGAAGCCTGCCAGTCGATGGGCTCGGATGCGGTCGCCGCCAAGATCAAGCAATTGCTCGGCATCGGTTTCCACGAGACCACCCGCGACGGATCGGTTACACTGGAGCCGGTCTATTGCCTCGGGCTTTGCGCCTGTTCGCCGTCGGCGATGCTGGACGGCGAGGTGATCGGGCGGCTCGATGACGAGAAGATCGAAGAGATCGTCGCGGAGGTACGCTCATGATCCCGCGCATCTATATCCCTGGAGATTCCGGCGCGCTGGCGCTCGGCGCCGAAAAGGTCGCCAAGGCGATCGAGAAGGAACTCGCGGAGCGCGGCGTCGAGGCCAAGATCGTGCGCAACGGCTCGCGCGGCGCCTATTTCCTGGAGCCGATGGTCGAGGTTGCGACCGACGAGGGCCGCGTCGCCTACGGGCCGGTCAAGCCTTCCGACGTCAAGAGCCTGTTCGACAGCGGCTTCCTCAAGGGCGCGCCCCACAAGCGCTGGCTTGGCGCGCCGGACAAGATCCCTTTCCTCGCCAAGCAGACGCGGCTGACCTTCGCGCGCTGCGGCGTCATCGATCCGCTCTCGCTCGACAATTACAAGGCGCATGGCGGGCTGAAGGGCCTGCACAACGCCGTCGCCATGGCGCCCGCGGACATCGTCAAGCAGGTTACCGAATCCGGGCTGCGCGGCCGCGGCGGCGCTGGCTTCCCGACCGGCATCAAGTGGAAGACGGTGCTCGATACCGCTTCGGACCGCAAATACATCGTCTGCAACGCCGACGAGGGCGACAGCGCCACCTTCGCCGACCGCATGATCATGGAGGGTGACCCCTTCGTGCTGATCGAAGGCATGGCGATCGCCGGCATCGCCACCGGCGCGACCAAGGGTTTCGTCTATATCCGCTCGGAGTATCCGCATGCGGTGGCGACGATGAACAGGGCCGTCGAGATCGCCCGCAAGCACGGCGTGCTCGGCGTCAATGTGCTGGGCTCGCCCAACGCCTTCGACATGGAAATCCGCGTCGGCGCCGGCGCCTATGTCTGCGGCGAGGAAACCTCGCTTCTGAACAGCCTGGAAGGCAAGCGCGGCGTGGTGCGCGCCAAGCCGCCGCTGCCGGCAATCCAAGGCCTGTTCGGCAAGCCGACGGTGATCAACAACGTGATCAGCCTGGCCTCCGTGCCGATCATCATGGACAAGGGTGCCGCCTTCTACAAGGATTTCGGCATGGGCCGCTCGCGCGGCACGATCCCGATCCAGATTGCCGGCAACGTCAAGCATGGCGGCCTGTTCGAGACGGCCTTCGGCCTGACGCTGGGCGAGATCGTCGACGACATCGGCGGCGGCACGGCTTCGGGGCGTCCGGTGAAGGCGGTGCAGGTCGGCGGACCGCTCGGCGCCTATTTCCCGCGCGCGCTGTTCGACACGCCGTTCGACTATGAAGCCTTCGCCGCCAAGGACGGGCTGATCGGCCATGCCGGCCTGACCGTGTTCGACGACACCGCCGACATGCTGAAGCAGGCGCGCTTCGCCATGGAGTTCTGCGCCATCGAGAGCTGCGGCAAGTGTACGCCGTGCCGCATCGGATCGACGCGCGGAGTGGAGGTTCTCGACAAGGTCGCCTCCGGCATCGAGGCGGAGAAGAACCTCGCTCTGGTCACCGACCTCTGCAACACGATGAAGTTCGGATCGCTGTGCGCGCTGGGCGGCTTCACGCCCTACCCGGTGATGAGCTCGATCACGCATTTCCCCGAGGATTTCAAGCCGGCGCCGACGCGCGTGGCGGCTGAATAGGAGCTGGCAGATGAACATCAAGGCCGACTTCCCATCGCTCATCGAAGAGATCGACTACGGCACCCCGGAGTCGAGGGCAGAAAAACAGATCACGCTGAGCGTCGACGGCCGCAGCATTACGGTGCCGGAAGGCACCTCGATCATGCGCGCGGCGATGGAGGGCGGGGTCGAGATTCCGAAGCTCTGCGCCACCGACATGCTGGATTCGTTCGGCTCATGCCGCGTCTGCCTGGTCGAGATCGACGGACGCGGCGGCACGCCGGCTTCCTGCACGACGCCGGTCGGCGAAGGCATGGTGGTGCGCACGCAGTCCGAGCGGCTCGATGCGATCCGCCGCGGCGTTATGGAGCTCTACGTCTCCGACCATCCGACCGGCTGGAACGAGACGGCCGGCACCGGCGCCAGCGAATTCGACGTGGTGGCGAAGTCGGTCGGCCTGAGCGAGAACCGCTACGGCGTCGAGGGCCGCAACCACGTCAAGGAAGAGAACGGCGTCGCGCCAGGCCATGGCTCGCTGGCCGTCGACTATATCGCCCGCGACGAATCCAACCCCTATTTCACCTATGATCCGGCGCAGTGCATTGTCTGCTCGCGCTGCGTGCGGGCGTGCGAGGAGGTGCAGGGCACCTTCGCGCTGACCATCGAGGGCCGCGGTTTCGAATCGCGCATGGTCGCCGGCATGCACGAGGATTTCATCGCCTCCGAATGCGTGTCCTGCGGCGCCTGCGTGCAGGCCTGCCCGACCGACGCGCTGCGCGAGAAGACGGTGCTCGAGAAGGGCATGCCGGAGCGCTCGGCCGTCACCACCTGCGCCTATTGCGGCGTCGGCTGCTCGTTCAAGGCCGAAGTGAAGGGTGACGAGGTCATCCGCATGATGCCCTACAAGGATGGCAAGGCGAACCACGGCCATAGCTGCGTGAAGGGCCGCTTCGCCTATGGCTACGCCACCCACAAGGACCGCATCCTGTCGCCGATGATCCGCGACAAGATCTCCGATCCGTGGCGCGAGGTGAGCTGGGAAGAGGCGATCGCCCACACGGCCAAGGAATTCCGCCGCATCCAGTATCAGTACGGACGCACCGCGATCGGCGGCATCACTTCCTCGCGCTGCACCAACGAGGAGACCTATCTCGTCCAGAAGCTGGTGCGGCAGGGCTTCCGCAACAACAATGTCGACACCTGCGCGCGCGTCTGCCACTCGCCGACCGGCTACGGGCTCGGCCAGACCTACGGCACCTCGGCCGGCACGCAGGATTTCGACTCGGTCGAATTCACCGACGTCGCCGTCGTCATCGGCGCCAATCCGGTTTCCGCCCACCCGGTGTTCGCCTCGCGGCTGAAGAAGCGGCTGCGTCAGGGCGCCAAGCTGATCGTGCTCGATCCGCGCCGCACCGAGATGGTCAAATCGGCGCATATCGAAGCGGACTATCACCTGCCGCTGAAGCCCGGCACCAACGTTGCGGTGCTGACGGCGCTGGCACATGTCATCGTCACCGAGGGCCTGTTCGACGAAGCCTTCATCCGCGAGCGCTGCGACTGGGCCGAGTTCCAGGACTGGGCGTCCTTCGTCGCCCTGCCGGAAAACAGCCCCGAGACCGTCGGCAAGCTGTCCGGCGTCGACCCCGAGCTGATCCGGGGTGCGGCGCGGCTCTACGCCAAGGGCGGCAATGGCGCGATCTACTACGGCCTCGGCGTCACCGAACACAGCCAGGGCTCGACCACGGTGATGGCGATCGCCAACCTCGCCATGGCCACTGGCAATATCGGCCGTCCGGGCGTCGGCGTGAACCCGCTGCGCGGCCAGAACAACGTGCAGGGCTCGTGCGACATGGGCTCCTTCCCGCATGAGCTGCCGGGCTATCGCCACATCTCAGGCGAGGCGGTGCGCGACATCTATGAGAGCCTATGGGGCGTCAAGCTCGACGACGAACCGGGCTTGCGCATCCCCAACATGCTGGACGCCGCCGTCGACGGCTCGTTCAAGGGCATCTATATCCAGGGCGAGGACATCCTGCAGTCCGATCCCGATACCAAGCATGTCGCCGCCGGTCTCGCCGCGATGGAATGCGTCGTCGTGCACGACCTCTTCCTCAACGAGACGGCGAACTACGCGCATGTCTTCCTGCCGGGCTCGACCTTCCTCGAGAAGGACGGCACCTTCACCAATGCCGAGCGCCGCATCAACATGGTGCGCAAGGTGCTGGAGCCGAAGGCGCGCTACGCCGACTGGGAGGCGACGCAGGAGCTAGCCCGCGCCATCGGGCTCGACTGGAACTACCAGCATCCGTCCGAGATCATGGACGAGATCGCCAAGACGACGCCGAGCTTCGCCAACGTCTCCTTCGAGATGCTCGATCGCGTCGGATCGGTGCAGTGGCCCTGCAACGACAAGGCGCCGCTCGGCACCCCGATCATGCATGTCGATGGCTTCGTGCGCGGCAAGGGCAAGTTCATCCGCACCGAATATGTGGCGACGGACGAACGGACCGGCCCGCGCTACCCGCTGCTGCTCACCACCGGCCGCATCCTGTCGCAGTACAATGTCGGCGCGCAGACCAGGCGTACCGAGAACGTGATGTGGCATGCCGAGGACCGGCTGGAACTCCATCCGCACGACGCCGAGAACCGCGGTATCCGCGAGGGCGACTGGGTGCGGCTGGTGAGCCGTTCGGGCGAAACGACGCTGCGCGCGCTGATCACCGACCGCGTCTCGCCGGGCGTCGTCTACACGACCTTCCACCACCCGGACACGCAGGCCAACGTCATCACCACCGATTTCTCGGACTGGGCGACCAATTGTCCGGAATACAAGGTCACCGCCGTGCAGGTGGCGCCGTCCAACGGGCCGACCGACTGGCAGAAGGACTATAATGAGCAGGCGCGGCAGAGCCGCCGCATCGCTCCGCTGGAAGCGGCGGAGTAATTGTGTCGAGGCATGGTCGACCCCCACTCCGTCGAGCTTCGCTCGACACCTCTCCCCCGATCGACGGGGGAGAGGAAAGGCGCGAGCCTTGGTCGGGAGTCGCCCTTCCTCTCCCTCCGGAGGGGGGAGAGGTGGCGCTGCGAAGCAGCGACGGAGTGGGGGAAGGCCCGGAAGAGCCATCGCCCGTTGAAGCAAGGTGCTTCCTAAGTGAGATAGCTGGCAGGCCAGAGGCTGGCGCCTCGTGACCCGCCCTCCTGTCTCTCAGACCTCTCGTCTCGCGCACCGCGCCAGCGGCACAACTGCGGCGAACCGCATGGTGCCGGAGGAGACGCCGGTGGCATTCTCCTATGCCGGCACCACCCATGCGGTGATGATGGCGAGCCCGGCCGATTTCGAGGATTTCGCGCTCGGCTTCTCGCTGACCGAAGGCATCGTTGCCGATCCGCAAGAGATCGAGGCGATCGAGGTCGAGGATCTCGGCGCCGGCATCGACATCCAGATCAGGCTGAAGGACAAGGCCAACACGCGCTTCCAGGCAAGGCGGCGCAGGCTCGCCGGGCCGGTCGGTTGCGGGCTGTGCGGCATCGAATCCATCGAGGAGGCGATGCGTTCGGTCGACGCGGTCGGTTCGTCAAAGCTTACGCTTGACGCCGACGACATCACCCGCTCGGTCAAGCTCCTGTCGAAGGTGCAGCCGCTGCATAGCGAGACCGGTGCCGTGCACGCCGCCGGCTTCTACGTGCCGGGCCAGGGCATCGTCATGGCGCGCGAGGATGTCGGCCGCCACAATGCGCTAGACAAGCTGGCCGGCGCGCTGGCCAAGGCCGGCATCGACGGCGCGACGGGCGCCGTCGTGGTCACGTCGCGCGTGTCGGTGGAGATGGTGCAGAAGACGGCCGCCATCGGTGCGGCCATCATCATCGCCGTTTCGGCGCCGACCGCACTTGCCATCCGCACGGCCGAGGCCGCCGGCATGACGCTGGTGGCGCTGGTGCGCGGCGAAGATTTCGATATTTTCACCCACCCCGACCGGGTGGTTTCCGGAGTTGCCAAGCATGTCGCATGACGAAGACCACATCACGAGCACCAGGGAAAAGCTGGTGCGCATGGCCAACCAGATCGCAACCTTCTTCGATTCCAAGCCGCGCGAGGAAGGCATCACCGGCGTCGCCGAGCATATCAACAAGTTCTGGGAACCGAGGATGCGGCGGCAGCTGTTCGAGATGCTCGACGACGGCACCGAGACGTTCAACGAGCTGGTGGTGGCCGCCTCGGCAAAGATCAAGCGGCCCAAGACGTCCGAACAGGCCGACACGAGCATCGGTTACACCGGGCCTGCGCAAGGCGAGAACAGTGCCTTGCACAAGTAACGCGGCCGTCGCTCCCGTTCACCAAAGGCCTTATATTTTAGCTCTCTAAAGTTTGTCTGCCGCGGACGGCATAGCTCTGCTATGGTCGAGACAAGAAGTCGTCTGGCCGGCGGGGTGTTGCGTGAGGCCGATCGAGACCCGGTACGCCCGTAGCGGCGATGTGCGGATCGCCTATCAGGTGGTCGGCCAGGGCTCGTTCGATCTCGTCTTCGTGCCGGGCTTCATATCCAACCTCGACCTGCAGTGGGAGGATGAGGGCTACAGCCGTCTGCTGAAACGGCTTTCGGCCTTCTCGCGGCTGATCCTGTTCGACAAGCGCGGCACTGGTCTCTCCGACCGCGTCGACAGCCGCCACCTGCCCAGCCTCGAGACCCGCATGGACGACGTGCGCGCGGTGATGGACGCCGCCGGCAGCGGCCGCGCGGCGATCCTCGGCGCCTCGGAAGGGGCGCCGATGGCGATGCTGTTCGCGGCCACCTATCCGGAGCGGACACGGTCGCTGGTGCTTTATGGCGGCTATGCGAATTTCCATAGATGGGTGATGCCGCCAGAGCGTCTCGAGGCCTTCATCGAGACCGCGGAAACGGCGTGGGGGACCGGCGCCACGCTGCCGAATTTCGCGCCGGGCCGGATCGACGACCCGCATTTTTCGCAATGGTGGGCGCGGTTCGAGCGGCTGTCGGCGAGCCCGACGGCGGCGGCAGCGCTAGCCCGCATGAATGCCGGCGTCGACGTGCGCGGCATCCTCAGCACGATCAGCGCGCCGACGCTCCTGATCCATCGCCGCAACGATGTGCGGGTCGACCCCGAGGCGAGCCGCTTCCTTGCCCGCAAGATCCCCGGCGCCCGGCTGGTCGAGATAGCCGGGCGCGACCATCCGGTGTGGACCGGCGACGTCGACCGCGTGGCCGACCTGATCGAGGAGTTCCTGACCGGTGAACCGGCGGTGGCCGACACCGAGCGCGTGCTCGCCGCACTGCTGGTGACGCGCATCTACGACACCGCCAAGCTCGGCGACCGCATGTGGAGCGAGCGCAGCCAGCGCTTCCAGGAAACCTGGCGGATGCTGGTTGGCCGCCATGGCGGACGCGCCGCCGGCACGCATGGCGAGTTGATGGTCTCGCGCTTCGACGGGCCGGGGCGCGCCATACGCTGCGCGGCGGCGCTGCGCGAGGCGGCGCAGCAGATCGGCGTGGCGAGCGCGCAAGGGGCGCATGTCGGCGAGATCGAGTTGCGCGGCCAGCCGGTCGGGCT
>NZ_RZOS01000559.1:0-3288 GCF_004022605.1 Mesorhizobium sp. M4B.F.Ca.ET.089.01.1.1 | reverse complement strand
GGCCCTGACGGTGAGCATCGAGCGCAAGCGCGCAAGGCTGGAGCGGCAGCGGCTGACGCCCGCCACACTCGCCCGCCGCATCAACGAAGCGCGCACGCTGACCGGCCGCGATCTCGCCCGCGCACAGGCGGCGTTCTTTGCCATCGCGCGCGAGAGGCGGGCACGCTTCAAACGCACCGCCGCAAGGCTGTCGCCGGCGCCGATCGTCAGGCGTCAGAAGGCTCAAGGCGACACTCTGACCGGGCTGACGCGGCGCCAGGACCATGCCATCGCGCGACGGCTGGACCGGTTGCGCGCGAGCCTGACCCAGGCCGACCGGCTTTTGTCGACGCTGTCGCACAAGGCGGTGCTGGCGCGCGGCTTCGTGCTGGTCAAGGATGCCGAAGGCGCGGTGATCAAGCTGGCGGCGGACGTGGTACCAGGGGCGGCGCTGTCGCTGGAATTCGCCGACGGCAGCGCCGACGCGATCGCCACCGGCGGCGGCGCGCGGCCCAAGGCGTCGGCCAAACCAACCAAGCCAAGGGAGCCGGGCAATCAAGGCTCGCTGTTCTGAGGCGCGGCATGACAGGACATGATCCGCATCTCCTGACGCCGTCCCGAAAGCCGCGCGCCCGCGCTTTCGGCATCGGCTTCGACGGCACGCCCGGGGAGTTCAATGCCATCACCGACGTGCCGGGCGTTTCGGTGGGCTATACGACGCTGATCTCGGGTGACGGGCCGCTGGTCGTCGGCAAGGGGCCGATGCGCACCGGCGTGACCGCCATCCTGCCCAGGCCGATTGCTGAACTCGCGACGCCGGTCTTTACCGGCGTCTTCAGCCAGAACGGCAACGGCGAACTGACGGGAACGCACATCATCGAGGAGACCGGCGCCTTCAATTTCCCGGTCACCATCACCAACACGCATTCCTGTGGCGTCACCCGCGACGGCACGCTGCGCTGGATGCACAAGGTGCTGCCGGCCGCGCTCGACACAGGCTGGGGCCTGCCCGTGGCGGCGGAGACCTTTGACGGCTTCCTCAACGATATCAACGGCCATCATGTCAGCTTCGACGATGTTGCCGGCGCGCTCGACAGCGCTGCCATCGGCGCTATCGAGGAAGGCAGCGTCGGCGGCGGCACCGGCATGATCACCTTCGGCTTCAAGGCCGGGTCCGGCACCGCATCGCGCATCCTCGCATGGCAGGACAGCCGCTACACCGTCGGGGTGTTCGTGCAGGCGAATTTCGGCAAGCGGCGCAATTTCACCCTGCGCGGCCAGCGCGTCGGGCCGGATCTCGCCGAACCGGCGATCCGCGAAGGCACGCCGCGCGCCGAAAAGGGTTCGATCATCGCCGTCGTCGCCACCGACGCGCCGTTCCTGCCGCATCAGATGAAGCGGCTGGCAAGGCGTGTGCCGCTCGGCATCGCCATGACCGGCGGCTACGGCTACCACAGCTCGGGGGACATTTTTCTCGCCTTCTCGACCGCCAACCCGGAGGCTGCGCTCGGACCGTCAGGACGGATCGCGCATGCCGATTTCGTTCCGGACGTCGATATCGATCCGTTTTTCGATGCGGTGGTGCAAGGGGTGGAGGAAGCGATCCTCAACGCGCTGGTCGCCAATGAGGACATGACAGGGCGGGATGGCAATTTCGTGCCGGCGCTGCCGAAGGCCTGGCTTCAGGCCAAATTCCCGAAAGGGTAGTCGCTGCCTGGGACAGGCGCGCCCCGCCCGGGTCTAGCTCACTCGGACGGCTTGTCCGGATGGGTTTCTTGCTCGGCCTCGGCGGCCTCTTCGAGGCGCGATGCGATCAATTCCTTGATGTCGCCGACCTCTTCCTGGATGTCCTCAAGAAGAATGCCCTCCTCGGCCGCCTTGGCCGCGCATTCCCTGGCGAGGGTCTCGGCCTGCGTGTCGATCTTTACCGGCGAGTGCTGGCAATGGACCTTCTCGCCAATCCACCCCCGCAAGAACTCGATCGCATGTTCACTCATACTGCTTTTCCCTAGCGGCTATGCCGGTTGGTAATCATAAACGTCGGCACCCCGCAAAGGATGCATGCACCCATTCCAGCCGAGTCGGCATCTCCCGGCAAGTTGATCTTGCCCGAGGTCCACAGCGTGCGAGAGGAGGGAAGCGTCAAGGGACACGTTCTGATCGTTGAGGATGATGGTGGAGGTGGCTGGGATACCCAGCATCATGCTATTGTTTCTATTTTGCTTTTCCGGTTTTCAGACCGATTTGCATCACAATAGGTGTCAGCACATTCGCAGCGCCGTCGACCGCCCAATACCCGGGGCGCGTCGCCGAAGCCGCCGGTATATAGTGATATCCTCATGCGATGTCGACTCTCCTGGTTGCGGTGCTTCTTTCCGCCGCAATGAGGGGCTGTCGGCGGCGTGGCAGGCCGGCAGCCCCGAACTGGCACCCGACCATCGGCGTTGCCGTTTCGCCGGGGCAGATGGCATTGGCTGCATTGCGGCGCATCCGTGGTGCTAGCGCTCGAAAGGCTCTCCCAGCGAAGCAACGCCGTTGAGCTTGAGCAGCCGCCGGTTCGACGAGATGATGCCAAGCACGATGACTGTCACGAGATAGGGCAGGCTCGACAGAAGTTGCGAGGAAACGCCCAGCCCGGTCGCCTGCGCCGCCAGACTTGCCAGGGACACGGCGCCGAAGAGACACGCGCCGAGAAAGATACGGCTGGTGAGCCAGGTGCCGAAGACGACCAGCGCAATCGCAATCCAGCCGCGCCCGGCGATCATGCCATCGGCCCACAGCGGCGTGTAGACCACGGCTGCGTAAGCGCCGGCAAAACCCGCCAGCACGCCGCCGAAGGCGACGGCGGCGAAGCGCACGGCGATCACCGGATAGCCGAGCGCATGCGCCGCCTTGGGGTTCTCGCCGACGGCGCGGACGACGAGACCGGTCTTGGTGTAGGCGAACGTCGCCCAGATGGCGACGGTCGCGGCAAGCGAAAGCCATACGACAATGTCCTGAGCGAACAGGCCGCCGACGACCGGGATATCCGACAGCCAGGGCAATGGCAGCTTCGGCAGCCCCCTGACCGTGAGGCTCTCATAGCTCTTGCCGAACAGCGCCGAGAGGCCCTGGCCGAGTATGCCTATGGCGAGGCCGACCGCGACCTGGTTGGCGCGGAATCCCAGCGCGATGACGGCAAAGACAAGGGAAAGCGCGGCACTGGCAAGGCCGGCGGCGAGGAATCCGAGCAGATGCCCGCCGCCCTGATAGACGACGATGAAAGCAATCACGGCGCCGAGGGCCATCAGTCCCTCGACGCCGAGATTG
>NZ_RZOS01000558.1:0-3300 GCF_004022605.1 Mesorhizobium sp. M4B.F.Ca.ET.089.01.1.1 | reverse complement strand
GCCCAAGGGCGGAACGACCACAGGGGTGGTTTCCTCAACCGGCTTTACCACTTTCTTGGCGGTCACCTTCTTCTGTTTGACGACCGTCGTCTGAGGGGTCGTCTGCACGACCTTTTGCTGCGGCTTCGCCGCCACCGGCGTCGGCTCGGCCTTGGGCATCATCGAGGTGCAGCCCATGAGAGTCGCCACGACGCCGGATAGCGTTGTTGCGGTGATTGCTTCCTTCAATGTCCTGCCCACCATTGCCTCCCGGTTGATCAGAAAAGGTCCCTGCGCGGATTGGCTTCTTCCCACACCCCTCTGGCCGCGTTGATCAGCTGGGCGTCCAGCGAACCAGTCGCGGGGATCTTCGACTTGAGCTCCTGCTGCAACTGCTGCAACGCGGCCGTTTTCGGCTTGGCTCCGAATTTTGCCAGCGTCTTTCTGGCCCCCGGAAGCTCCTTGCGAAGATCGAGCGCAGCCGCGAAGGCAAGGAAACGCGCAGCAACGGCCTGATCCGCCTTGTCGCCCTTTTGCATTTCGAGAGCCGCGCGATCGTAGGCGCCGGACTGATCGCCGCGCATGGTCGCCAGCTCGAACAGTCTTTGCGCTTCGGCGAGGTCCTGCTCCACGCCAACGCCGTCCCGGTACATGCGTCCAAGGCTGGCTGGGGCATAGGGCTGGCCAAGATCGATGGCCTTCTGAAACAGCGTCAGCGCCATCTTTGGATCCTTCTCGATGCCCTGGCCGCTGAGATAGTTCCGGCCGAGAAGGTTCATCGAATACATGTCCTGCCGCTGCACGCCGGCCTGAAGGAAGGCGACAGCGCGGGCCGGGTCGGCGGTCACGCCGTTGCGGCCCTCGGTGAAGATCGCGGCGAGATCGTTCATGGCGTAGGTGTGTCCCATCGCCGCCGCCTTGAGCAGCAGGTCCAGCCCCTTTGCGGTATCGGCCTTGACGCCGTAGCCGTTGAACAGGGCGCGGCCCCAGGATGTCATGCCGTAGGGATCACCCTTGTCGGCCGCGGCCTTGTAGAGGGAGTTGGCCTGCGTGCGGTCTTGCGGCGTCCCAGTCCCGGTCGCGTGCAGGTAGCCGAGCTCGAACACGGCGCGGACATGTCCCTTCTTCGCGGCCTCCTCGATGGCTGTCCTCGCCTCCTCGACCTTGCCGGCGGCAAGCAGCGCGCGCCCGAGTTCATAGCGGAAGCGGGGCACATCCGGGTAAGCCTTCACCGCGGCCTCGCAGACGTCCACGGCACTGGCGCCGATCTCGTTCGGCAGCAGTCCGGGGACCACGCCCTGCAGGTCGAGAGGCTCGCCGGCGGCCGTATCGCAAGGATCGACACTGGGCGAGAGTTTCATGGTGGCGGGCTTGGGCGCATTGTTGTCCGCCCGGATTTCGAAGCCGACCACCAGCGGTTTGACGGTGCCGATCTGGGGTTCGTACCGCAGGTGCTCGACTTCGCCGACCATCAGGCTTGAGTCGGGCGTCAGTGTTCGGTCAGGCAGCGATAGCGTTCCCGTTGCCGGATAACTCGCGACTTTCAGGCTGACCGCCGGGTCCTTCGTCGGCAGGTCCAGCTTCAGCGCAACCGGGCCGACGCCGACGGGAACGGCAACGTCGCTATTCTCGATCGCCTCGGCGGCACCGGTGATGTGGATGCCCCGTTCCAGCGTCTGCTGCTTTTGCTCGGCCTCGAGCGAGGCCACAACCTGTTCGCCCTCGGCGCCCTCGCCGCTCTTGACCCGGAACACCATGATGCCCTGGGCTTCACCGCCCCAGTCGTCGTGGGTGGCGTAGGCCAGCATATCAACTTCTTCCTGGGCAACCGCTCCCTTGGGTACATCCATCTTCAGGCGCGGCAGGTCCTTGCCCTGGATCGGCTGGCCCACCTCGACAGGCTTGCCGTCCAGTGTCAGTTGTCCGAGCGCAGGCGGTCTTTCGATGCTGACCGTGACCGTTCCACCATCGACGTCGACGGGCGCCGGCAAATCGAGGGCAACCGGGCCGATCCCCGACGGCACGACCTTCTCCAGCACCGGCGGCAGCGAAGGCCGGGTGGCGCGGCGCATCAGCACGACCTCATCGATCAGCGAGGAATTTTCCCAGGGCACCTGCTTGCCTTCGGTCGCCTGGACCACATCGCGGCGCACAGCCGCCATCACGGTGCGTATCTCCTGGTTCGGCGCCAGCGCGCGCCGCGAAAATGCCGACGAGAAGGGGCTGAGGTCGCCGGTTCCGTCATAGGCGACCGCCCCCGGTTCCGTCGCGAAGGCAATCAGCGTGTTCAGCGAGCTCTTGACCTGCGCGAGGCCTGCATTGCCGGCGGTGATCAGCTGATCCCTCAGCCAGTAGTCCTTGCGCGGGAACGGGTTGTTGCGGCAGGCATCGAGGATGATCACCTGGATCTTCGATTTCGAACGCATCTGCTCGAGCACATCGTTGAGCTTGATGGCCTGGACCTCGATGTCGGCCGCTTTCTTCAGCGAGGCATCGACCGGGATCAGGAAATTCTCGCCGCCGATCTGGAAGCCGTGGCCGGAATAGTAGACGACCGCCAATTCGGCGCCGTCGGCTGCGGCCAGATAGTTGCGAAATTGCTTCTCGAACTCGATTTTGGTGAGGTCCTTGGCGACGAACACGTCGAAGCCGGCCTGCCGAAACGTGTTCGACACATCCTCGGCATCCTTGTCGGGATTCTTGAGCGCCGGGATGTCCCGATATTCGGAATTGCCGATCACAAGGGCAACCCTCCGATCGGCGCGGGCATCCAGCGTCGCGAGGCCCACGAGGATCAGGGCTGCAATGAACGCGCAGCATCGCAGCATGGCAAATCCTTAACTGCTATGACCTGTCGACCACAAGAACGCAGCTTGCGGTGCCGGGGTCTGTTAAAGAGTTCACAATCTGCCGAAACAGGGGCTGAGGCAGGCGCCATGGCGAATGCGGGCGTATTCCTCATCCAATCGGTTTCTAAATTACCCTAGCGGCGGAACTTCCGCAATGATTTGAGCCGGCTTGCCGCTGCGGCTTGCCAAGCGCCTTAGTCGGCCTTCAGCCAGTTCAAACGCCGCATTCCGGATACGGGGCGCGGCGGCGCGGGAACAGCGCCAGCACATTGTCTGACCGGCCGCACTGCCGCCCCAGGCGGCGAGTTCAAATTCCTGATTTGGCTGAGGCTGGCCCCGAAAAAGGCGGACCTGGGGGACACCGGGTCCGCCTTGCCTGCCGACGGGGCTTCGGGGGGAAGACGAGGTTCGGCAAACAATCCGAGGGCAACTCCTGCGAGCGTTGGAGTTTTTGGTAAGCTCGGAAGACAGG
>NZ_RZOS01000557.1:0-3305 GCF_004022605.1 Mesorhizobium sp. M4B.F.Ca.ET.089.01.1.1 | reverse complement strand
GGCTGATGCGGTCGGTCACCGTCTGGTCGCTGGCGAAGCCGTCATCCTCGCGCAGCCGCTGGCCGATCATCTTCACCAGTTCGGGATTGTCGGCGAATTTGGTGTGGTTGAACCTGTCCGATCCCTTGACGCTGGAGAGGTCGACGACGCTGACGCCATAGGTGGCGAGGTCGGCCGCGTCCTTGTAGTCGCCGACGCGTGGCCGCGAGCCGGCGATCAGGCCGGAAAGCCGCAGCGCCCGGTCATCGTCGGACAGAAGCAGGATGAACGGCTTGTCCGGCTTGCCGTAGCGGCGCATCTGGCTCTTGAACACGTCGACGTCGATATCGGGCGAGGCCAGCACCACGTCGCCGAGCCTGCCGCCGAGATCGCGGTCACCGGTGATGGCGAGCTGGCGCAGCGCTTCCATGGTCACCCAGGTTCCCATCGAATGGGCGACGATGTCGATGCGCCGCGCGCCGGTCTGGGCAAGCATGCGCAGCGTCACCTCCAACTGGTCGCGAGCCGCGCTGGCGCTTTCCTTGTCGTAGACATAGTCGGTGGTCTTGGCGCCGGACGCCCAGGAAAACAGCACCGGGGTGCCTGGATAGCCGGAGTCATGCGCAATCTGCGTCAGCCGATAGACGGCGTCGTCGAAGCCGGTGTTGTAGCCATGGACGAAGAGCATGACGCGGCCGCCGCGCGCGGCGATGTCGGCGCTGAGCGCGCTGGAGAATTTCGGCTGCGTGTCGTAGCCGACGACCTCGGAGGCCATGAAATATTTCGCCGGGTCGTCCGACTTGCCGCGTGAGCGCCGCTCGATTTGTCCGGGCTGGTGGATGCCCGGAACCGTGACGTTGACGCGGGCGTAGTTCAGTGTCGCCGAGCGCTCGCCGTCGAAGACCTTGTTGGGGTCGTCGGAGCGCTTGCGCGTCGTGGCGATAAAGATCGAATGGTTGCCGGCGATTTCCGTCACTGGCGTAGACATCACGGCGCTGCCGAGCAGTTCCTCGGTTTTGCGGCCGCCACAGCCTGCCACCAGCAAGGCAAGCGCAAGAATGCAGATCGTCTTCAAACGCACGTCAAAATTCCATTCGAGCCCAAAAAGGGCCGTCCACCCTCCGCGACATCTCCCCAGCAGGCGAAGTGCGGCGGAAGTAAGTCGCGTCCAGCTAAAATCTAGTCAGTGTCTGGCGACGGCCATCGCAGTGTTGCGCGAAAGCCAGAACGGCGGCAGGAAGGCCGGGATGTTGGAGAAGGGCAGCACTTCAGGCTTCAGCCGGATGCCGAGCACATCGCCCATGAAGGCTTGGCGAGCCTCGATGCGGCGCCAGGCTTCCGGATAGCGGGCGGCGATCTCCTCGCGCAGCGGCTCGTCGGCAATCGCGATGCCGTCCTCCATATTGGTGGTGAAATAAGCGCTGCCGGTTGCCGGGATGATGTCGACCTGCAGCGCCATGCCGGACTTGAGTTCGATCGCGGAGCCGGAAAACACCGGCGAATGCATCCATTCGTCGATATGGATGAGATGGCCGGGATTGAGCGCGACGCCGAAGAACGGGTCGCCGATACGCTGATGCACCGCTTTCCACAGCGCGCCGCCGGCGACACCGATGCCTATGGTCTCGTACCAGTCGACGGCGGCGGAAAAATATGGCGCGACCAGCTTTCCGATGTAGTCGCTGATGCCTTCCGGCAGCTCGGCGGCGCTCTCGACCAGGAAGCCGGCGCGGGCGTTCAGCGAACCCTGGATGCCATAGGCCATGGTGATCGGATCGCCACGCTGGATGATGTCGAGGCGGGGGCTCGGCAAGCCATAGGGCGCGCGCCTGCCGGCCGACAGCATCGGGTGGCAGCATTGCGGCAGGCCGTTGATACCCATCAGCCGCGCCGCCTGCAGCTCCGTCATGCCGGGTTCGATGCCCTGGAGTACGTTGCGCAGGCCTTGCGAGGAAAAGGTCGCGGCGAATTCGAAGGCTGCGAGCTGATCGGCCTCGTTGATCGCCCGCAAGCCGTCAGCCGGGTTGATCAGGAGATCGGCCGCGTTCTCGACCGCGCCCCTGTCGCCGGCCAGCGCGCGCAGCGTGTCGGCGATGAAGGACGGCAGGTCGAGCGTCGTGCGCCCAAAGCCGGCATCGCCGGCGCCGAACGGCTTCCAGCCGATGGCGCCGATCCGGTGTCCGGGCTTCAGCCCGCTGGCCGCAAGGATGTCAGGCAGCGTGTCGGAACGATCGCGCGGCTGCGCCGGCAGCGAAAAGGTCTGGTAGAGGATGCGCTCATAGGGTCCGTCGCAGAGCTCGGCATAGCCCCAGCCCTCATTGCCGACCAGCAGTTTTGCTTGCCTGCCGGGAACGATGACCAGCAGCGTTTCCTCGAAGCGGGGGTCGTAGCCGCAAAGGTAGGCGACATTGGCGGCATGCTCGCGGTCGCCATAGACGACGAAGCCATCGAGGCCGGCCTTCGCGCCGCGCGCCAGCAAGGCTTCGATGCGCGCCTCGTAGGTGGCGCGAGGAATGAGCGGCATCAGGGTCGGCTCGCCGAATTCCGGCAGCGACACGGTTTTCAGGGCGACCGACGCAACAGGCATGAACAAACGCCTCCAAGTGCTTGCAACGATACCGGGAATGCCCCGCGGCGAGGCTGATGGCAGGCGGACAATGGCCTTGCGGGGCCGGATGTGCAATAGGCTAACATTAACCGCCCAGCACGCTTCGGGACGATTTGCCATGAACAGTTTTTCTTCTCGCGTTGCCACGGCCGCCGCCATCCGCCAGATCTTCCCGGAGACGCCGCTTCAGGAAAACGACTATCTGTCGAAGAAGACGGGCGCCCGGGTGTTGCTCAAGCGCGAGGATCTGACGCCGGTGCGCTCCTACAAGATCCGCGGCGCCTTCAACTTCTTTCGCAAGGCGCTGGCCGCCGGCAATGCGGCAGAGCTGTTCGTTTGCGCTTCCGCCGGCAACCATGCGCAGGGGTTTGCCTTTGTCTGCCGCCATTTCGGCAAAAAGGGCGTCGTGTTCATGCCGGTGACGACGCCGCAGCAGAAGATCGACAAGACGCGGCTGTTCGGCGGCGACTTCGTCGAGATCAGGCTGGTCGGCGATTTCTTCGACGACTGCTATCGCGCCGCCTTCGAATTCGCGGAGAGCGCCGGCGCGCATATGGTGCCGCCCTTCGACCACAGGGACATCATCGAGGGGCAGGCGACGGTCGCCTTTGAGATCGCCGACCAGATGCCTGGCGCGCGCATGCCCGACATCGTCATGCTGCCGGTCGGCGGCGGCGGGCTCGCGGCGGGCGTCACCCATTACTTCGCCGACCAGCAT
>NZ_RZOS01000556.1:0-3313 GCF_004022605.1 Mesorhizobium sp. M4B.F.Ca.ET.089.01.1.1 | reverse complement strand
CCTGTCGGAAGGTGCGCAGGAAATGATAGGGGCTGGTCGCCGCGCTGCTGGCGAGGTCGGCGAGCGACAGCGGGCGGTCCGCGTCGAGTTCAATCAGCCGCACCGCCTCGGCGACCCGTTTCTGGTCGCGCCGGCTTGGCGTGACGACGGCATCGGCGGCATCCGAACTCGCCGTGACCACCGCCCCGGCAATGCGCAGGCCGATTTCCTCGAATGCATCAGTATCGCCTGTCTCCCGCGCGGCCTCCGCTTCAGCAAGCAACGACGCGAGCGCCGGCAAGGGCGGCAGGCGCGGGCCGGTGAAGCCAAGCCGCCTGGCGCCAGGCACGTCGGCAACGACGCGTTCCATGTAGGCCGGCGAAAAATGGAAGGAGAGGCAGCGGTCGCCGGCGCCGTGCTCATGCCCGCATTCATAGCAGGCGCCTGGATTGCCGAGCAGGATCGCGCCGGGCGCCAGCATCGCCGTGCCTTCGCGCGTCCGGTAGCGGAACGTGCCCTGGGTCACCGCGGCGACGCAAAAGCCGCGATGCTCTTCCTCGAACGGGCTGTCGCCGGCGCCGGCGGTGCACACCACGTCCGACACCTGCCAGCCTTGCCCGGAAGCAATTTCCTTGTCGCGCGTCATGGCCGGAAAGATAGCAATTTTCCCCAAGCACAGAACCGTGTCCGGCCGCTATTGCTCGCCCTCTCCTGACAAACGAGGCAGCAATCATGACCGATCCTTTCACCGAGGCCCTGCACAGCGCCAGCCCAAACGCCGACCTAGCCAAAAAGCTGGAGCTCTATGGCCGCTTCGTCGGCGCCTGGACGTTCGACGCCACCCGCCATCTCGAAGATGGCACGGTTCTTACCGGGCGTGGCGAGGTGCATTTCGGCTGGGTTCTGGAGGGCAAGGCGATCCAGGATGTGTGGATCCTGCCCGCGCGCAAAACTGGTGTGCAGACATCCCTCGGCGCGTGGACGTTCTACGGCACGACGCTGCGCGTCTACGATCCCGGGGTCGATGCCTGGCACATCTTCTGGAGCGATCCCCGTAACCAATACTACAGCCGGCAACTCGGCCGCGCCGAGGGCGATACGATCGTGCAGATCGGCGCCGATGGCTCCAGCGCGTCGGTGCGTTGGAGCTTTTCGCGCATCACCGAGAATTCGTTCCGCTGGCTCGGCGAGCGCTCGCCTGACGGCGGCGCCACCTGGCGGCTCGAGGTCGAATTCCTCGCCCGCCGCACGACTCAAGGCTGATCGGCCAACCTATTGCAAAAACGGAGAAAACGATGCTTGACCACATCTCGCTCGGCGTTCGCGACGCGACTGTCTCGAAGCGCTTCTACGATGCCGTGCTGCAACCGCTCGGCTATAGCTGTCTCAGCCAGTCGCCCGGCTCGCTTGGCTATGGCGCCGATGCGGTGGCGCTCTGGGTGAATGAAGCGGCGCGGCCGGTTTCGGCGGACACGGAGTCCGGCCTGCATTTCTGTTTCGCCGCGCCGACGCGCAAGAGCGTCGATGCCTTCCATGCGGCTGCGTTGCGTGACGGCGGCGGCGACAATGGCCCGCCTGGCCTGCGCGCCGCCTATGGCGACAACTACTATGCCGCCTTCGTCATAGACCCTGACGGGTACCGGCTTGAGGCTTACTGCGGCAAAGCCGAATAGCCGGCTGAAATCCCCTCCCTTCCTGTTCCCACCGCTTCCGCTTTGCTCTACCAATTGGCGAGCTTGGGCTTCGCCCGGCAGGAGGGGACCAGCGATGCCGAGTTTCGACAGCCTGTTCAACGCCTTCGTCACCATACTGGTGACCATCGACCCCCCGGGGCTGGCGCCGCTCTTCCTCGCCGTGACGCGCGGCATGAACCGCGAGGAGCGCCAGCAGGTTTCGGTGCGCGCCTCGGTGATCGGCTTCCTGGTGATGGCGCTGTTCGCGGTTGCCGGCGCGTCGATCCTGTCGGTGTTCGGCATCACGCTGCCGGCCTTCCGCGTCGCCGGCGGTTTCCTGCTGTTCTTCATCGCCTTCGAAATGGTGTTCGAGCGCCGGCAGGACCGCAAGGAGAAGATCGGCGACGTCGCCATCACCAAGGATATGATCCACAACATCGCCGCCTTCCCGTTGGCGATCCCGCTGATCGCCGGCCCCGGCGCGATCTCGGCTACGGTGCTGCTGTCGGGACACTTCGACGGGTTCGCGGCGCAGGCGGCGCTGGTCGGCATCATCTTCGTCTGCCTCGCCATCACCTATCTGGTGTTCGTGCTGGCGGAGCGCATCGACCGCATCCTCGGCCAGACCGGCCGCTCCATCCTGACGCGGCTGCTCGGCGTCATCCTGGCGGCGCTGGCGGTGCAGTTTGTCGCCGACGGGGTCAAGGCGCTGATGGCTGCTTGAGCCGTACCCTACTGCCTACTGCCTATTGCCCTATTTCGCCGCCGTATCGACGACCTCGAAATCGTGGGTGACGGTGGCCGTCTTGGCCATCATGGCGGTGCGGAGCAATATTTTTCGATCGAGAGGTCGATCGCCCGCTTGACCTTGTCATGCGAGAGCGCGCGGCCCTTGACGATGAAATGCATGTGGATGCGGGTGAAGACCCTGGGCTCCTTCTCGGCGCGGTCGGCGTCGAGCTCGACGACGCAATCCTCGATCGCCTCGCGGCCTTTTTCGAGAATGTGGACGACATCGTAGGCCGAGCAGCCGCCGGTGCCGATCAGCACCAGCTCCATCGGGCTCGGCCCCGGCGTTTTGCCCTCCGGGCCGGACGCGGTTCCGAGGACAACCTTGTGGCCGCTGCCGGACTCACCGACGAAGGTGCGTTCCTCGACCCATTTGACGCGTGCTTTCACGGCATTTTCCTTGCGAGGCCTTGGCTAGCCTATTGACCGAACATGACCGTATGCATGATCCGGCCAGGCAGCAGCGTGAAGATGCCGGCGCCGATCAAGGCGAAGACATAGAGCTTGATCATAGCGCCGCGATGCGCGGCGACGCGATGGGTGTGCGCATACCACACCGCCAGCGGCGCGGTGACCAGCACCAGGATCGACAGCAGATGGATCGGACTAAACGGGCCGATCAGGCGGATCTGCTGGATCCAGAAACTCGAGACGGCGATGACCAGCATCAGCGCCGCCCAGGCATAGCCCATCACGCGGTGGCTCGGCGTGCCTTTCGGCAGCGCCAGCTGCGCGCCGCCAATCGCCAGGGCGGCAAGGGCCGCGAATGCATGCCACGGAATGGGAGGGGGCGCGGATAGCAATGGTCCGAGCGACATCTTCCCCTCCTCAATGCCGGTTACGTGGTCCTGGCGCTCAGAACGGGATCTCGT
>NZ_RZOS01000555.1:0-3313 GCF_004022605.1 Mesorhizobium sp. M4B.F.Ca.ET.089.01.1.1 | reverse complement strand
CATCAAGGCGCTGCACGGCAAGGACGGCGTGCTGTCGGTCTCGGTTATCCATGGCTTCATGGCCGCCGACGTGCCCGAGATGGGCACGCGCATCCTGGTCGTCACCGACAACGACAAGGAAAAGGGCGATGCGCTGGCGGAAAGCTTGGGGCGCGAGCTTTACGCCATGCGCGAAAAGACGGCGATGACGATGCTGAACACGGCCGACGGCATCGAGCGCGCGCTTGCCGTGCGCAAGGAGAATCCGGACAGGCCGGTGGTCATCGCCGACATCTGGGACAATCCCGGCGGCGGCGTTGCCGGCGACGGCACCGTCGTGCTGCGCGAGCTGCTCGTGCGCGGCATCAGCAATGTCGGCATGGCGACTATCTGGGATCCAATCGCGGTGACGTTCTGTCATGCGGCAGGCAAGGGCGCCGTCATCGATCTGCGCTTCGGCGGCAAGGCCGGGCCACTGGCAGGCGAGCCGATCGATGCGCGCGTCAAGGTGCTCAAGGCGATCGGCGAAGGCTGGCAGAGTTTCGGGCCAAGCCGGGTGACGCTCGGGTCGGCCGCAGTGGTCCGTATCGAAGGCACCGAAGTCGATGTCATCCTCAACACCAACCGCACGCAGACCTTCGAACCGGACATTTTCTCCAACATCGGCATCGATCCGCTGTCGAAGGACATCCTGCTGATCAAGTCGACCAACCATTTCTATGCCGGCTTCGCGCCGATCGCCGCCGAGATCATCTATGTCTCGGCACCGAGTTCCTATCCGAGCAATCCGGCGGTGACGGATTACAGGAAGCTGACGCGGCCAGTTTGGCCGAGGGTGAAGGACCCGTGGCTCTAATCTCCCCCCTTGAGGGGGAGATGTCGCCAAAGGCGACAGAGGGGGTCCTCGCGCGTGAAGCGCTAGCCTCCATCTGCCGCAGGAGGTCGCGTCCAGTCGAACCGACACTCTGGCCGCTTTGCGGCCATCTCCCCCCCTCGAGGGGGGAGATTATCTGCGCTACACCAACCCGCGCTTCACCATCATCGCCTCCGGCGACGGCATTTTCCCGCGAAACGCGGTGTAGAGCTCTTCTGGATCCTTGGAGCCGCCGGCGGCGTAGATGTTTAGCTTGAGCCGCTCGGCCAGCGCCGGGTTGAAGGGATCGCCTGTCTCCTCGAAGGCGGCGAAGGCGTCGGCGTCGAGCACTTCCGACCACATGTAGGAGTAATAGCCGGCCGAATAGCCGTCGCCGGCGAAGACATGGCCGAAATGCGGGGTGCGGTGGCGCATCGCGATGGTGTCGGGCATGTCCAGCCTGTCGAGCGTTTCGGTCTCGAAACGAAGCGGCTCGGATGGCGCGTCCGGGCGTGCGTGATAGGCCATGTCGATCAGCGCCGAGGCCGTGAACTCGACCGTGGCGAAGCCGGCGCCGAACGTGCGGGCGGCCAGCATCTTGTCGAGCAGGTCCTTCGGCATCGGCTTGCCGGTCTTGACATGCAGCGCGTGCTTTTCCAGCACCGCCGGCACCGTCAGCCAGTGCTCGTAGAGCTGCGAGGGCAGTTCGACGAAATCGCGGCTCACCGACGTGCCGGAAACCGAGGGCCAGGTGACCTCGGTCAGCATGCCGTGCAGCGCATGGCCGAATTCGTGGAACAGGGTCTTCGCCTCGTCCACCGACAGCAGGGCCGCCTCGCCGGCCGGCGGCTTGGCGAAATTCATGATGTTGTAGATGACAGGCTGCGAGCCCTGGCCGAGCGTGTAGCCGGATTTCAGCGCGCTCATCCAGGCGCCGGAGCGTTTTGAGGGCCGGGCGAAATAGTCAGCGAGGAACAGGCCGCGCTCGCTGCCGTCGGCGTTCTTCACCACGAAGACACGCGCATCCGGATGCCAGGCGGCGATGCCCTTTCTCTCCTCGAAGCTGATGCCGAACAGCCGCGTCGCGACATCGAAACAGGCCTCGATGATGCGGTCGAGCTGCAGATAAGGCTTCAGCTCCGCCTCGTCGAAGGCGAATTTTTCGGCGCGCAGCTTCTCCTGGTAGAAGCGCCAGTCCCAGGCGGCGAATTTTTCGTTGCTGCCGGCCTCTGCCGCCAGCCGCTCCAATTCCTTCTGGTCGCTCGCCGCCTTCTCCAGCGCCTTCTCCCAGACCGGGTCGAGCAGCGCGTGCACCGCCTTCGGCGTCTTGGCCATCGTGTCGTCGAGCTTCAGCGCCGCGAAGGAGCCGTAGCCGAGCAATTTTGCCTTCTCGGCGCGCAGCTTCAGCATGTCGCGAACAACCGACGTGTTGTCGGAGGCGCCGCCGTTCTGGCCGCGCATGGTGAAGGCGCGGAAGGCGATCTCGCGCAGGTCGCGGCGCTCCGAGAAGGTCGAGAACGGCTCGTAGATCGAACGCGACAGCGTCACGGCATAGCGACCCTTCTGGCCGCGCATCTCGGCGGCTTGCGCCATGGCGCTTTTCAGGAAATCCGGCAGGCCGGAAAGATCGGCTTCGTCGAGAAACAGAGCCCAGTCGCGCTCGTCGGCCAGCACGTTCTGTCCGAAACTGGTGCCGAGCGAGGACAGCTCCTCGTTGATCCTGGCCAGCCGTTTCTTGCCGTCGGCGTCGAGCCTGGCGCCCGAGCGAACAAAACCCTTCCAGGTCTTTTCCAGCACGCGCAGCGTCTCGGCGTCCAGCTCAAGGCTTTCGCGGCGCTGGTAGAGATCGTCGATGCGGGCGAACAGCTTTTCGTTCATCGAGATCGCCGAGAAATGCCGCGACATTTTCGGCGAGATATCGCGCTCCAGCGCCTGGATGTCCTCATTGGTGTGGGCGCCGGCCCGGCACCAGAAGATCGATGAGACATGGTCGAGCGGCTCGCCGGCGAGTTCCAGGGCGGCCAGCGTGTTCTCGATGGTGGGCGTTTCGCTGTTGCCGGCGATGGCGTCGATCTCGGCCTCATGCGCCTTCAGCGCCGCGTCGAAGACCGGGCCGAAATCGCCGTCGCCGATGCGCGCAAAATCCGGCAGGTCGAGCGGCCCTTGCCATTTGGTCAGCGGATGGGCGGCGAGATCGACGGCTGATGACATGGAAGAGCTTTCGGTTGGTGGCAATGGGAGGCGAGACCGATGTAGGGCGCGGGCCTCTCGCGCGCAACCTTGCAACCGGATCGGGATTGGTCAGTAGGTTTCGCAGCTCTCCGCGATCGCAGCCTGCGAGCTGGCGGTGATGCGATTGCCGGCGACGGTGAAAGTCTCGCGCATCAGCATGTCATTGCTGGGGAAGTCGTAGCAGGCGATCACCGTGGTGACACCGGCTTCCGACTTCTCGATGCGATGACGGATCGTGGCGCCGGCGAC
>NZ_RZOS01000554.1:0-3319 GCF_004022605.1 Mesorhizobium sp. M4B.F.Ca.ET.089.01.1.1 | reverse complement strand
GGTGTAGCTCAGTCGGTTAGAGTGCCGGCCTGTCACGCCGGAGGTCGCGGGTTCGAGCCCCGTCACTCGCGCCATTTCTTTCAAGGGCCTAGGCCCTGACTCTGCAGAAAAGCTTCAACTTTCAGGAACCGGCTTGTGCCCGCTGCGGCGGCACGCCGGTTTTCGCCATTCAGGCCGGCGGCGTGTAATTTGCCGACATCCGGGCCGCCTCGGTGCCTTTCGATCCACGTTTGTAGATCAGGCCGACAACCAGACCGATATATCCAACCTGAAGAATGACCAGCGCAAGAATGGCCCAGCCGAGCGCCTTCCAGACCGAGCCGGTTTCTATTTCGGCCCAGATTGCCGTGATGAACGACGTTGCGAGCATGCCTACTAGAAACTGAGGAAAATACATGGCTGCGGCACTCTGGTCTTGGCGATTCAGGCGGCTTTCAAACTCAGTTGTTAAAGAGCCCGCCGCTCCATTTCTGGAGCGGCGGGGCCCCCCGAATTTGCCCCCCGGCTGCCGGGGTAATTAACGACCCCGGGCATTGCTGACAGTGCAATTGCGATGCCAGAAATGATGACCCATTACGGGACACTCGGGACAAAGGCGCAAGACCGGATTGCCGATAAACATTACCTGTGGCTAATATGTCACCTTGGCCGGAAGGGACCAAGGCGGAGAGGGTTTTGGCAGGTTTTCTGGCCGCGATGCTGCTGGCGTCGGCAGGTCGGTGCTGGTCCAAGGACACCGACAAACAGATTTCCGAAACCGCCCTGAGAACGCTCAGCGCCCAGATGTATTCCGGCATTCTGAGCCATGAATGCCTGTATGGACGACGCTATCCGCAAAGCCGAATCGAGAACGGCTTCAAAAGGCACTTCGAGGAGATGAAGCTGCAGTTGATCGCCGATGGGTACACCATCGTGCCAGGCGCGGAAGGGCGCAACTCACAGTGGCCCCTTTCGGAGATGGCATTTGACGCCAAACGCCGGCTCGGCCTCCCGCGTCAATTCGGTTGCCTTGAAGCGTATTGGCTCGACGACAATCCCGACTGGTGAGGCAGCTAGGCCCGCTGTCGACCTCAAGTCCGCGCCAGCAGCGCCTCGACCTCCTGCAGCGTCGGCATCGACGGCGCAGTGCCGGGGCGAGTCACCGAAATGCCGGCGACGGCGCAGGCGAAGTTCACCGCCTGCAGCGGCTCGACGCCTTTCGCCAGGGCCGCCGCGAGGCCGCCATTGAAGGCGTCGCCGGCGCCGGTCGTTTCCACAACCGGCCCGGCATTGACGGCGCCGACATGGTCGGAACGATCCTTTGTGTGCAGCAGCGCGCCCTTCTCGCCAAGCGTGACGATGACCGCGCCGACACCTTTCTCGAGCAGGCTGTCGGCGGCGCGGCGGGCGTCGTCGATGGACGACACCTTGATGCCGGTCAGTTCCTCGGCCTCGGTCTCGTTGGGCGTGACATAGTCGCAAAGCGTATAGATGCGGTCGGGCAGCCTGGCGGCCGGGGCCGGGTTGAGGATGGTCGTCACCCCTGCCCCGCGCGCGATCTCAAGCGCCCTCAGCGCGGCCTCGATCGGCTGCTCGAGCTGGGTGACGAAGACGCCGGCCGAGCGGATGAGGCCGGCATGGGCATCGATGTCGGCGGGCGAGATCAGCATCGCCGCGCCCGGACTGACGATGATGGCGTTGTTGCCGGTCGTCTCCTCGACGAAGATATAGGCAGCGCCGGTGTAGCTCTCCGGCGTGTCGATGACCGCCGCCTTCAGGCCGGCCGCCTGCCAGGTGTGCCTGGCCATGTCGGCGAAGGCGTCGACGCCGAGCCGGGTCAGGAAGGTGGTGTCGGCGCCCAGCTTGCCGGCGGCGACCGCCTGGTTAGAACCCTTGCCGCCCGGGCCCAGCTTGAACGAGTTGCCGAGGATGGTCTCGCCCATGCGCGGCTGGCGGTCTGCGCGGTAGGCTGTGTCGGCGACGAAGACACCCAGGATGACGACAGGCTTGCCGGCGGCCATCGCCCTACTCCGCATCCGGCGGAATGACGCCCTTGCGGAAGGCGAAGCAGCCATAGAAGCGGCGCTCGCCGGTCTGGATGACGCAATAGGCCTTCTTGGCGCGCTCGTAGAAGGCGTAGCGCTCGATCGAGATCATCGGCCAGGCCTTGCCCTCGGCCTTGTCGATCTCCTTCTGCACCTCCTTCTGCACCGGCGGGATCTCGTCAGGATTGCCGACGATCTCCATGCGGGCGGCCGCGTCGTCGACGAAGCTGTCCAGCGGATAGAGCGACAGCACCGCCTTCACCACCTCCGCCGCCGGCGCGTCGATGCGCAGCAGATAGCCTAGCTCCGTCTGGCGGGCGACCGAATCGGCCGGGAAATTGGTGTCGCAGATGATCAGGTCGTCGCCGTGGCCCATCGCCCGCAGTGCCTGGAGCACGTCGGCATTGAGCAGCGGATTGATCCCTTTGAGCATGGCAGTCCTCGCGAAAAATCTGTTGGAGATCAGAGCCGGTTGCCGGTCTCTGCGTCGAAAAGGTGAAGCTGGTCGAGCCGTGGCCGAAGATGCAGCGTGTCGCCCGGTTTGAAGTCGTGGCGCTCGCGGAACAGCGCCACCATCTCGCTTTCGCCGAAGCGCACGAAGACCAGGGTCTCGGAACCGGTCGGCTCGACCACGGAAATCCTGGCGACGACGCCGTCGGGATGGATTTCGAGATGTTCGGGCCGTACGCCGTAGACGACGTTCTGCCCATCCTTGGCGGTGCTGCCGGGGGCAAGCGGAAACGCCGTGCCGGATATGTCGACGATCGGCTTGTCGCCCTTGCGCACGACGCCCTTCAGAAGGTTCATCGCCGGCGAGCCGATGAAGCCGGCGACGAAGAGGTTGGCCGGACGGTCGAACAGCTCCAGCGGCGCGCCGACCTGCTCGATTCGGCCGTCGCGCATCACCACGATCTTGTCGGCCATGGTCATGGCCTCGATCTGGTCGTGCGTGACGTAGATGGTCGTTGTCTTCAGCCGCTGATGCAGTTCCTTGATCTCGGTGCGCATCTGCACGCGCAGCTTGGCGTCGAGATTCGATAGCGGCTCGTCGAACAGGAACACCTGCGGGTTGCGCACGATGGCGCGGCCCATGGCGACGCGCTGGCGCTGGCCGCCCGAGAGCTGGCGCGGATAGCGCTTGAGATAGGGCGCGAGGTCGAGGATGTCGGCGGCGCGCTTGACCCGCTCGGCGACGATCGCCGGATCGGTCTTGCGCAGCTTCAGCGCGAAGGCCATGTTCTGCTCCACCGTCTTGTGCGGGTAGAGCGCGTAGTTCTGGAACACCATGGCGATGT
>NZ_RZOS01000553.1:0-3323 GCF_004022605.1 Mesorhizobium sp. M4B.F.Ca.ET.089.01.1.1 | reverse complement strand
CCCCACAACCCCTACCGCCACTACTGAATTCGACCCGCCTGATTGCGGCGACAGTCCTGATTGCGCCGGCCGTCTGGCCGGCGTTGCCGTTTTAAGGCCTATTCGGCGGTATCGGGAGCGGCGTCCGTGGCGTCCGTCTCGCCTTCGGCGCTCTCTTCCTCGTCCGATTGCGGTTCTGAAATCCGCTCCACCGAGACGACCTTCTCGCCCTCGGCCGTGTTGAAGATGGTGACGCCCTTGGTGGCGCGGCTGGCAAAACGGATGCCGAAGACCGGAACACGTATGACCGTGCCGCCGTCCGAAACCAGCATGATCTGGTCATCATTGCCGACCGGGAAGGTCGCCACGAGCTGGCCGATCTCGGCCACCTTCGACACGTCGGTGGCGCGGATGCCCTTGCCGCCGCGCCCGGTCAGGCGGAAGTCATAGGACGACGACCGCTTGCCATAGCCATATTCCGTCACCGTCAGCACGAAGCGCTCGTGCTCCTTGAGGAATTCGTAGCGTTCGTCGGAAAGCTCCGCCTCCTCGCCGATCTCCTCGTTGGTCAGCGCGATCTCTTCTTCCTCGCCGGCCACACCGGCTGCAAGCCGCCGCTCCGCCGCCGCCCGCTTGAGATACGCGGCGCGCTCGGCCGGCGATGCGTCGACATTCTCAATCACCGACATGGAGATGACGCGGTCGGTGTCGGCCATGGCGATGCCGCGCACGCCGACAGAATTGCGGCTCTGGAAGACGCGCACGTCGCTGACCGGGAAGCGGATGCACTGGCCCGAATTCGCGGTCAAAAGCACATCGTCATTGTCGGTGCAGGTCTCGACGCCGAGGATCTCGTCGCCTTCCTCCTCCAGCTTCATGGCGATCTTGCCGTTGCGGTTGACCTGGACGAAATCGGACAGCTTGTTCCTGCGCACGGTGCCGCGCGTGGTGGCGAACATCACGTCGAGCTCGCCCCAGCTCGCCTCGTCCTCGGGCAGCGGCATGATGGTGGTGATGCGCTCGCCCTGCTCTAGCGGCAGCATGTTGATCAGCGCCTTGCCGCGCGACTGCGGGTTGCCGATCGGCAGGCGCCACACCTTTTCCTTGTAGACGATGCCGCGCGAGGAGAAGAACAGCACCGGGGTGTGCGTGTTGGCGACGAACAGCCGGGTGACGAAATCCTCGTCCTTGGTCGACATGCCGGAGCGGCCCTTGCCGCCGCGGCGCTGCGCCCGGTAGAGCGACAGCGGCACGCGCTTGATGTAGCCGGAATGGCTGACGGTGACGACCATGTCCTCGCGCTGGATCAGGTCCTCGTCTTCCATGTCCGCGCCGCCGTCCGAGAGCTCGGTGCGGCGCGGCGTGCCGAACTCGTCGCGAACCGCGATCAGCTCGTCCTTGACGATCTGCTGGATGCGCGCGCGAGACGACAAAATATCAAGATAATCAATGATTTCCGCACCGATCGAGTTCAACTCGTCGGCGATCTCGTCGCGACCGAGCGCGGTCAGGCGCTGCAGGCGCAATTCGAGGATGGCGCGTGCCTGTTCCTCGGAGAGGTTGTAGGTGCCGTCCTCGTTGATGCGATGGCGCGGGTCGTCGATCAGCAGGATCAACGACTCGACGTCGCCGGAGGGCCAGCGCCGCTCCATCAACTGCTCGCGCGCCGTCTGCGGATCAGGCGCGGTGCGGATCAGCTTGATCACCTCGTCGATGTTGGCGACGGCGATGGCCAAGCCGACCAGGACGTGGGCGCGTTCGCGCGCCTTGCGCAACAGATACTTGGTACGGCGGCTGATCACCTCCTCCCGGAAGCTGACGAAGGCCTTCAGCATGTCGATCAGCGTCATCACTTCCGGCTTGCCGCCGTTCAGCGCCACCATGTTGGCGCCGAAGGAGGTCTGCAGCGGCGTGAAGCGATAGAGCTGGTTGAGGATGACGTCGGCGACGGCGTCGCGCTTCAGCTCGACCACGACGCGGTAGCCCTGGCGGTCGCTCTCGTCGCGAATGTCGGAAATGCCCTCGATGCGCTTGTCGCGCACCAGCTCGGCCATCTTCTCGATCATCGAGGCCTTGTTCACCTGATAGGGAATCTCGGTGATGACGATCGATTCACGGTCGTTGCCGCGGGCCTCGATGTTGACGCGGCCGCGCATGACGATGGAGCCGCGCCCCGTCGAATAGGCGCTGTAGATGCCGGAACGGCCAAGCACGATGCCACCGGTCGGGAAATCCGGCCCAGGCACGATCTCCATCAGCGCCGGCAGGTCGATGGCCGGATTGTCGATGAGGGCGATGGCGCCGTTGCAGACTTCGCCGAGATTGTGCGGCGGGATGTTGGTGGCCATGCCGACGGCGATACCGCCGGAGCCGTTGACCAGTAGGTTGGGAAAGCGCGCCGGCAGCACCTTCGGCTCGCTGCCCGACGCATCGTAAGTGTCCTGGAAATCGACGGTTTCCTTGTCGATATCCTCCAGCAATTCATGCGCGACCTTGGTCAGACGCGACTCGGTGTAGCGCATGGCCGCCGGCGGATCGCCGTCGATCGAGCCGAAATTGCCCTGCCCGTCGATCAGCGGCACGCGCAGCGACCAGTCCTGCGCCATGCGCACGAGGGCGTCATAGATCGAGGCGTCGCCATGCGGATGGTATTTACCCATCACGTCGGCGACCGGGCGCGCCGACTTCACATATTTGCGGTTCCAGTGGTAGCCGCTCTCATGCGAAGCGTAGAGGATGCGGCGATGCACCGGCTTCAGGCCGTCGCGCACGTCGGGCAGCGCGCGGCTGACGATCACGCTCATGGCGTAATCGAGATAGGAGCGCTGCATCTCCTCGATGATCGAAATCGGCTCGATGCCGTTGGGGCCGCCGTCCGGCCCGCGCGGTGTCTTCTGGTCGGTCAAATCAGGTCACAATCCAGTCGGGAATCACTTGCTGCTTATATAGGAAGCGGCGCCGAAACTCCAATCTTCATGGCGCTTTTCCAGAGACAATTTTGACGGCAATTTCAAAAGGATACCGCTGATTGCGACGATATGGCCACGGCGGGTTTTGCCGCCGCTGCGGCTGGTTCGCAACCGATCGCCTCATCGAGCGGGAACCGCAAATACGCTGAACTGGCCCCGTTGGCGGCCTTGCGGGTGTCCTCAGCGGCGGCACGTCCGGCCCGCCCGGTAGGCGCCGGGCGCTTCTCCCATCTCGCGTCGGAAGCGGCGGTTGAAGGTCGACAGGTCGTTGAAGCCGGCGTCGAAGGCGATCGTCGAGATCGCCGTGTCGGAGGTTCGCAGCCGCACGGCGGCCCTGTGCAGCCTGGTCCTGAGCAGGAACTGGTAGGGCGTCAT
>NZ_RZOS01000552.1:0-3336 GCF_004022605.1 Mesorhizobium sp. M4B.F.Ca.ET.089.01.1.1 | reverse complement strand
GTCCGAGCGGGTTGCCGCCAGCTGAACTGGATTTGGCCCTGGCTCAGGCCGCTGCTCCTGGATGGACAGGGCGGATTTGACGGGGTCAGCCACCGGAGTCTTCGGTGCAGTAGCCTGCGGGCTCAAGGCCGGGGGCGCCATTCCCGCTTGCCCGGGCTGGCCGCCGCGCGCCGCCAAAGCAGGCACGACGGAAGGCGCTGATACCGGTGCCGCTGGCCTAACCTGCGACGCGGGGGCGGGCGCCGTCGCCTGTTCCCTTGTCGGCACGGCTCTTGGGCGTGCGGTCTCGACCGTCTGGCTGCCGGGCTGGGCTGGGGCCCGATCCTTTGCGCCCTCATGGGCCACGACGTTGTGCAGTTCGCCGACGACCGTGTCGATGGCCTCGATGGTGCGGTCTATGGCCCGCTCATGCTGCAGCAACGCGCTCGAAAGCGTCTTGCGGGGCATCTCGGAACCTGGTTTCGGCGATGCCTGCTCGTCCTCATGCAGGGTTGCCTCAAGGTCCTCGGCAAACGTCTCCCAGGACAGGTCGCGATCGTCGGTCATAATTTCCCCCCGGATCCCGGATCAAGCCAAAATCGTTTGCACGCCGTCGGCCTGAACATGGTCGGGCGTCGGGGCGATCGGATGGTCTACCTGCGCGGCATCGTCGGTGAGATCGTCGGCCAGGAAGGCGACCGCCTCGTTCACCAGCGCGTCCGGATTCTGTCCGCCGAGTTCCGGATCGCAGGAGATGATGTCTGCCTGGATCAGGATCTCGTGCGTATAGTGCTCGCCGCCGACATAGGTCTTGTCGGTGCCGTCGACGTCGATGATGCCTGCGAAGTTGGCCACCTGGTTGCCGCCGGTGGTGATCGTCCATTCCGCTTCGGGATGGGCGACGAGCTGGTTCATCGCCAAGGCCACCTGGTCGCTGTCGCCCAGGACGTTGGTCTGGGAGACGTATTGCATGTTGATCAGGTCGCCCGAGATGTAGAGCACCCGCAAGTGACCGAGACCGTGGAACGCCGGGTCCTTCAGGATGTCGCCGGGATCGTCATCCTTGCCGGCAGCCATGTCGTGGGCCGCCTTCAGGTAAGACGCGGGCAATGCCTCGAAGTGGTTCTGCCCGCCGACGTTGATGATCGTCGCGTCGTTCCAGAGCAGGTTGCCGGCGGTCGAGTACGAGCCGCCTCCCGACGTCTCGAATCCATCCACGGCGCCGATAAGATCGTTGTCGATCAGCAGGTTGAGCTGATGGATGATGTTGGCGTCATAGATGTTGCCGCCGATGATGATCAGGTCGTAGTAGTGACCCAACTCACTGATCGACATATCGTTTATCGCTGTGTTGTCGCCCGTGCTCACCATGGTCCTGACGCCCGACGAGGACAGGATCGAGGTGTCGTTGTCCATCATGAAGCTGTATTGCTGCAGCCAGCTCATGATGATCAGATCGCCGGTGACTTGCGTCACCACCCAGGCGGCGGGGAAACCGTCCGCGGGGGTCGGCGCTTCGTTGCCGGCCGAGGGGTCGATGTGCTTGAACGCCGCGATGTTGAAGCACGCGTCGGCGGCGTTGTCCAACGTCCAGCCGTTCAGGCTCGGGCCGGCCGCGTCGCTGTCGCAATAGGCGTTGATCTGAATGATGGCATTGATTTCATAGCTGTCTCCGACCGCGGCGACGACGGATGTCGTTGTCCAGTTGTTGGTCAGCACCGCGGAGTTGACCAGCGTGTTGCCGCCGGTGTCCAACTCGACGCAAGGGTTCAGCAAACCGTTGCCCCAGCCCGACATGAAGTCCGAGGAGTCCGGCGGCGTGTTGTAATCGTCCTTGTCGGGACCGTCGCTCGCGGTTTCGTCATCCTGCTGCTGTTCCTTGAGGATGTTGAGGTGGTCCCCCGCCTTCGGCGCGTCGGCCTCGTCGACCAGCTGACCGTTGACGTAGATGCCCGCGATCGGCCCCGAGGCCGTGTCCGGGTGCAGCACGAAGACGGTCGCATCTCCGTCGAAACTGTCGGCATAGGCCGCTATCCGCTCGCCGGCGGTGATGACGGTGTTTGCCATCTCCTCGCCGGAGCCAGGCATTGCCAGATCGTCGAGCGGCGATGCTTCGGCCGCCTTGTTCATCAGGAAAGCCAGGTGGCTGCCGTCGTCGATCGCCGGCGTGAACGTCAGGCCGTGTCCGCCAGCGCTGACATAGTCGTTATCCGACAGGCGGATTTCCTGGTTGATGTAGGCCGCAACCGCACCCGGAGGTTCGATGTCAGGCAGAACCAGATGGCCGCCCGCTCCCGGCAGATGCGGGATGTGAAACAGGTGGTGGCCAGGGTGCAAAGGGCCGGCGTTCGGAATTTCGGGGGGCGTGTACCAGAAGCTCGAGCCGACCGTGTTCGGCACCAGCTCAGCCTTAAGTCCCATGTACGGAACATGCGGATCGAAATCGTCCAGCGTGTACGGCGCCTTGATGTTGATGTTCGTGTTGGGAAGATCGGGGGTCTCTTCCTTGACGGCCTCGGCGATCTTGAATTCGTCGTAGCTCTTTAGCTGCCGTGCCTCCTCGACCGAGATTTCGAACATTCCGATGAAATGCGAGATAGCCTCGGAGATCTTGTCCAATTGCATCGAATACACGGTAGCCTCCGTATCTTGAGATCATTCGCGCTCGGTCGGGGCGGCATGTCTCCCGGATTGGAAGGACCGCGCGGAAAACTCCGCGCAGTCCCAAGCTGTCTGATTTCCTGAGAAATCAGTCGTGTAGGATCGATCACGTACCGGTGTGGTCGCCGGCGTCCTCGCCAGTCAGCGTGTTGTGGTAGTCGCCGCCAACCACGGTCTGGTCGACCAGGTTTTCCTGCAGGTTGGCGCCCATCACGATCTGCTGGTTGAAAGCGCTGATGTCGATCAGGCCGTCGGCCGAAGCATGGCTGGTGCCGGTCACGAAGCCGTCATCGCCATTGTTCGAACCCCAGGTCCCGCCGTCGCCGCCGGCACCACCGTCGCCGGTATAGGCCGTGCCGCCAGCACCGCCGAGACCGCCGTCGCCAGCGTGGGTGAACCCACCCTTGGCGTCGCCGCCATAGCCATCGGCCCAGGCGCCGCTCAGCGCATGACCGCCGTCACCGCCAAAGGCCGCCGCGAAGCCGCCGAGGCTGTCGCCGCCGGTCGCCGCGCCGCTGGTGGCTTCGCCGCCGGTTCCACTACCGCCAGCTCCGGCACCGCCCGTGCCAGAACCGCCCGTGCCGCCAGCACCACCGGTGCCCGAGCCTGAGCCTGCGCCGTAGCCTGCGCCAAAGCCTGCACCGAGGGCATCGCCGCCATAGGCTTCGGAGTCGCCGCCGTCCGAATGAGCGTTGC
>NZ_RZOS01000551.1:0-3350 GCF_004022605.1 Mesorhizobium sp. M4B.F.Ca.ET.089.01.1.1 | reverse complement strand
GACAAGAGCCCGCCCGAGAGTGCCACCGCCTCCATCGCCTGATGCGTTTCGCGCACGGTGATGCCGCCGGAGCCTGCCGCCCAGCCGGCGAATTCGGTGACCTCGGGCGCATAGGCGACGTGGAACCCTTGCGTGCCTGAGGAGGCGATGTGGATCGCCTCGCGCATCACTTCCCCCATGCCCATGGCGTCGATGTCGGTCATGGTGAAGGTGGAGACACGCGAATCCGTCAGCACCCGCGCCTCGGCCGGATCGGCATGGCGCAAGCCGACGATCACGATGTTTTCCGGCGAAAGCTGCGGCTGCAAAGCGCCCGGCTTGTGATCCAGGCCCAACATGCGGGCGAGCACCGAAGCCTCCGGCAGGTCGATGCCTTCGATCTCCTCCGGCATCAGCGCGGCGATGGAATCGATCCAGATCAGGCCAACTGAGTGTGTCGCCCGCGCGGTCGCGGCAAGTGCCGTGTGGGCAATGCGGCGGTCGGCGCCGGCGGTCAGCCGGATCAGGCCCGAAGGCGGCCGTTCCGCGTCGGCCAGCTCGACGACATCGAAGTTCATCGCCTCAAGCCGCGCCCCGGTCGCCTCTCGGGCAAGGATGCCCGCCGCCGACGGCTCGGCCGAGATCGACACCATCTTGCGGCCGGAATAGTCCTCGACGTCGTGCATCGGGGCCTTCTCGACATATTCGGAGGTCATGGCGAGAAGCATGGCGCCATAGCTCATGCGGAAGGCGACGCGGCCGCCGACGACGGGAGGGGGATCGGCGTCCTGGACGTCAAGCAAAAGATGATCGCTGGAGGCGCCGAGCACGCGCACGCCCTTGGCGATCGGCATCAGGCCTTCGACCAACACGTCCTCGCGGCCGATATTGGCGATGGCGCGCAGCCTGTCGCCCTCGTCGGGAAAGACCGGCTGGTTGCCGAACGCGTCGTAGCCGGACTGGCCGATCGGCCGCGATGGCTTCTTCTTGACCTCGATGATGTCGGCGGTGAGCCGGCAGGCATCGAGCTCCAGCGCTTCCCAGGGCGGATCGCGAAAAGTTTCCAGCCCGCCCTGCAGGATCGCTTCGCCAACCCTCAGATTGTTGATGCCGGCGGGCAGCCTGCCTTCGAGCAGCAGCGGCAGCGAGGACGAGGCACCGCCCGAGATCCAATCGAGGCTTTTGCCCGACAGACGCTCGATCTTATAGGCATGGGCGACGAGTTGGCCGAGATTCTCCTCGGTCGGCAAGATGGCGCCGAAGCAGCCGAGATTGGTGCCGATGCCGGCAATGCGCACGCCCTTCATCTCCAGGATCTGCTCGACAGTCGGCACAAGGTCGTTCGGCCAGATGCCTTCCCGCAGGTCGCCGAGGTCGACCATCAGCATGATGTCGTGGACGCGGCCCATGCGTTCGGCGATGCGGGCGATCTCGCGAATGATCGAAAGTTCCGACTGCAGGCTGATGTCGACGGTCCGCACCACCTCCTCGACGCGGGCGATGGGCGGGCTGCGCAAGAGCATGATCGGCACATTGATGCCGCTGTCGCGCAACCGGCGAATGTTCTCGAAGCGTGACTCCGCGATGCCGGCAACGCCGCCGCGCAGCATGGCGCGCGCCACCTGCGGCATGCCGCACATGCCCTTGGTGACACCGAAGACCTTGATGCCGGATTGCACGCAGCGCTCGACGACGGTGCGCGCATTGCGCTCGATGCGGCCGAGATCGATGGCGACTTGCGGTCCCGACATCTCTAGTTCCTGTAGACCAGCCCCTGCGGATCGATCTCCGGCTTGCGGCCGGCGACGATGTCGGCGAGGAATTTTCCCGAACCGCAGGCCATCGTCCAGCCGACATGGCCGTGGCCGGTGTCGAGATAAAGATTTGTGTAGCGCGCCAGGCCGATGACCGGCACGGAGTTCGGCATCATTGGCCTGAGGCCCGCCCAAAGCTCCGCCTTCTTCTCGTCGAAGGCGCCGGGAAACAGATCCTTGCCGGTCCTGAACATGGCGGCGAAGTCGCGCGGCCTGAAGCTGCGGTCGAAGCCGGTGAACTCGGCGGTCGAGGCAAGCCGCAGCCGGTTGCCGAGCCGCGAGTAGCCGATCAGCTGGTCCTCGTCGGCGCCGCCCATGGTCGGCCCCTTGCTCTCGTCCTCGAGCGGGATGGTCGCGGTGTAGCCCTTCACCGGATAGACCGGCAGGTCGATGCCGTAGCGGCGGCCGAGCAGGCCGCTTTCCGGGCCCATGGCGATGACCACCGCGTCGCCGGCGACCGGGCCGGCAGAAGTCATCACCGCGCGCACGCGGTCGCCCTCGATGTCGAGGCCCTCGACGGTCGTGCCGAAAAGGAATTTGACGCCGAGCTTTTCAGCCGAATAAGCGGCGAGCTTCTCCACGAACTGCCTGGAATCGCCGGTCTGGTCGATCGGCGAATAGACGCCGCCAGCGATCTTGTCCCTGGCGCCGGCGAGGCCGGGTTCCAGCTCGATCAGCCGGTCGCGGCCGACGATCTCGATCGGCAGGCCATGTTCGGCCAGGTAGCGGTAATTGTCGGTGCCGGTGTCGAGACTGTGCTGCGAGCGGAAGAAATAGAGGATGCCCTTCTTGCGCTCATCATAGTGGATGCCAGTCGCTTCGGAGAGCGAATTGATGCAGTCGCGCGAATAGAGCGCCAGACGCAACTTGACCTGGCTGTTGGCGCGCAGGCGCGCCACCGTGCACTGGCGCAGGAAGCGCAGGCTCCAGGCGAGGAAATAGGGATCGAAGCGCAGCCGGACCTTGATGCCGAGATCGTGGTTCCAGAGCGCACGCAGGAAGGTCTTCAGCGCGGCCGGCGAGGCCCAGGCGGTGGCGTCGCCCGGCGAGACAAGGCCGGCATTCGACTGGCTGGTGCCGCGCGCCGCCGTCTGGTGGCGCTCGATCACCGTCACCTCATGGCCGTCGCTCGCCAGGTAATAGGCGGCCGCCGTGCCAACGACGCCGGCCCCGAGCACCAAAACCTTCATGCCGCCCCCCAGACAAATATGCGGAGCGCCTCCACGCCTCCGATGCCTTCAATAGCGCGTCTCGGGGTGCGGGACGAGCCCTTGTGATTGCAGAGGGCCGCGGCGCCCCTCATCCGCCTGCCGGCACCTTCTCCCCGTATAGTGACGGGGAGAAGGTGGCTTGCCGCGGCGCCGGCGCCTTCCCTGCAGCGTTGGCGATTGGCGAAATCATTGGTGACAGCGCCCCTCTCCCCGTCACTATACGGGGAGAGCGACTGTCTTGGCTGTCAAGCTGTTTGCCATGGTTTTTGGTCGCGGATGATGGCGTTGAGAATGGTCAGCAGCTTTCGCATGACGGCCACGACGGCGACGATCTTCGGCTTGCCGA
>NZ_RZOS01000550.1:0-3352 GCF_004022605.1 Mesorhizobium sp. M4B.F.Ca.ET.089.01.1.1 | reverse complement strand
TCTGCCGACCGTGAAGACGCGGCGAGCGTTCGATCTCAGCCAAGTTAGGGACGGTCATCAGGTGGGACAATCTCATTAGGCGTATGGCAGAATAGCGAACACAATAGCCACTAAGCGGGAGAGGAACTGAGCTCGCAAAGCTTCGGTTTTCGGATCATGTCTCCTGATTTAACTGAGAGCGTGGGCCGATTCCCTACGACCACTAGTCTGGCAGACCGGCGCCTCCGGGTTCGCGACGAGCGCATCATCCTCCCAACTGTCCCAGAGCTTTGTCCCCACGTCTACGCATTCGCCCGAGCCCCAGTTAACGGTCGGCGTGGGTTGGGGTGTCCACCGGGCGGAGCTTTGGCTTCGCCAATCTTCCTCGGTCGGCATAGTGTTCGATAGGGTAAACCGGCCTCAGCAACCGTGCGAGCGGCGCCAACTTGGAAGCCGCAGCTTCTCCGACACTTGCGGGCTACCTTCCTTGCCTTCTGCCCCGACAGGCTGCGCTATCGGCAGGGCGCTGCGCAGGAAGGGAGCAATACCCAAATCTTGAGTTCTTCGCGCGTCGGTTCTTCCTGCACAGGGAAGATTTAATTCTTCCGGGCTCCGGGGCGAGGCGCGCGCGGCGGATTCACTGGGCTGAACTGTGAGGGAAGGTGCTCGCGCGCCGCAGTGACGCCCAAGATTGCACGGCAGGGTTGCAAATTGGGTGATCTGTGATAAGGAAATGTGAAATCAGAAGAGGCCTATTGAAATGAAGCGCATGCAAGAAAAGGACATCCCCGCATTCGTGCAGGACGTGGTCGCAACGGGCTGCGATATCTGCGCCGTCGGTCCGAGTTGTTACTCCCTGGGCGATACCGATGTTCCGCGCGGCAAGCGTAGGGGATTGTACAAGAAGCTCGGCGAAATCGATGCGCGCTACGGCAGCCGCGATCACTTGCGTTATCAGATTGCGGAGCACCTGGCCTCGATTGGCCGCTACATCGACGCGCCCCCAAAGGAGGAGGAGGAGGCCTGGATCGATAATGAAACACCCGAGTTGGCCGAGGTCACGCCTTACGACGTGGCGCACTTTCAGACTTACTCCGTCCTGCTGATGTCGGAGGAGATGGGCCTCGACTGGCGCAAGATGTCACGAGCCATCTTGAACATTGACCCAGAGCGCCAGCCGGAACGGGCCCGTCGGGCTTGGACATCCCATCTGGCGCGGGCGCGGTGGCTAGCGACGAGCGGGTGCGGGCAGCTTCAGAGCGATCGGTTTGGAATAGCCGCCCCGGTTAGGAAGCTCGCATGACCAGCCAGCCGTTGCCAAAGGCGAACATGGGACTTTTTGAGCGGCGGCGTGTCGAAAAAACTGCAAGCTTTTTTCGTTATTACGCTAAATCGGGTACTAGATCGCCACGTCCAGGACGCCTTGGCATCATCAGGATGTAGGATTCGTTACGCTGCTCAACGCCATCCTTGTGATTGCGTTGAGCAGAAGGCGAGCTCCGGACCTTAGGCGTTAGCCTAGCGTTTCGCGGCTGGCTTCTTGATTGGAATTGTTTTTTCTTCCCATGCCAAGTTGCCGCCGATTAACTCGGGGCAGCCGTCCTTTGCCCAACGGCATAGCCGACAGTTCTTGCGCGTTCGGAAGGTTGGTCGTCCGATTGATCGTTTCCGTTCCTCAGAAGTCGCGAGGAGATTGGGAGGGCAACGGTATTCATCTGGAAGCTAGGATGCGCTGCTTTGCCCCTGCCCGGAAACTTTTTCAGGCGTCCACAATCATTGCATATATGGGTGCTACGGAGCGTCCGAACTGGGAACAAAACAAATCGGGCGAGGCTTGATCATGACGACCCCCAACCGAGGGAAATCGCCCGCACAGCTTTTCCGGCATCTATCGGCAAAGTGGCCTGCGGCGTTCAATCCGAAAGCGCCCATGCCGCTTAGGATCGGCATCCATCATGACATTCGCGTGCTGGACGGCGAACTGTCAGATGATGAATTGAGGAGAGCCCTGCGCGCCTATACCAGCATGCCCAGGTACTTGGCGAGACTGAATGCTGGCGCTGTGCGGGTCGATCTTGATGGCGAGCCGGCCGGCGAGGTATCGGATGCGGAGGCGGCGAGCGCCAAGGCTTTGCTGTGCGCCCGCAAGAACAAGGAAGAGACCAAGAAGACGCCGGAGCCAAGGGTGCCTGATGCCCCGCCCCAACCGAAGCCGAAGCAAACGGCCGTTTTCAACGCGAAAAATACGGCTGGAATAGTCGTTGAGACGAAGCGTCGCCGGTCTTTCCGAAAGCCGATGGCTTGAGCGCCACAGATCTCCCAAGACTCATGGGCTTCCGAGTAATAGCCATGATGAAGAGGTCGATGCCCCAGAGGAACATCTCCGAGTCAAACGACGCCTCTTCAACCGGGATTGCCTCGCTATGGTAGTTGTGTCCTGCAGGATGGCGCACGGGGTGCAGCTGCCTACCTGTGGAAGATACGCGTGGGAGGGAAAGCCCTTTTCCGGAAGGCGTTTGCCCCTCGTCCGCACCAACCAACCCCTTGCGTTTGTCTCCAGGCAGACTCATCCTGCCGCCTGCGCGTCTGCCGCCCAGCGCTGCTTGAAGAGATGCTCTCGACCGGCGTCAAACCACCAGCTTTGTGATCATAGCATCGGGGGCACAGTTCGGCCGGAGCGCGGCAATTTCGAGGGCGGCGAGATCCGCTAAGCCCCACATTTTTCCGCTATTCCGGCGATGCATTCTTCGAGCCGCTCGAGGCGGAATTTCGCAATGCGAAGTTCATTCCCTGCTTCAAAACGTCGATGGCGCCCCTGTGGCGTGGTCGCCATGAGGTTGCGCTCCAGTTCCGCGATGCGCACACGCATCTGCCGCGCCTCATCCTGACGCAAGGCCTTGATCCATCCCCGTCCGCGCATCAGTCTTCCTGCCCGCCCCAAAAGTCATGCAAACATGCCATCGAGACCCTAATTTGCGGCAAGCTGAAACGCTCGAAATTTAACTTCCGCTAACGCGAGGAGACGAAACAGCGCGGCTAGACAGTCAACGAAGCGGACCGACCACCGCCCATTCCTTGTCTGTCGAACCCGAGGTGATGGTGGTCAGCATCAACCTGAACTCGTCAACGTGGGCAGCCATCAACCAGCATCGGCATTTCTGCGTCAACGTGCTTCGAGCCGACCAGATGGCGATCGCCGAGCGGTTCGCCGGACGCGGTGGCCTGAAGGGTTCGGCTCGTTACGAAGGAGCCAGTTGGTCTGCTCTGGCGACCGGCGCACTGGCACTTGAAGACTCGCTCGCCGCGGTCGATTGCACGTCGAGGACACGATTGTGCGCCACAGCCACGCGCTCGTCCTCGGGCGCGCCCGGCA
>NZ_RZOS01000054.1:0-21610 GCF_004022605.1 Mesorhizobium sp. M4B.F.Ca.ET.089.01.1.1 | reverse complement strand
GCATGTCTGCTGCTGCCAGCAACCCGAAGCGAACACCGTTGTTCCGGCTGCTCACCATAGCAAGCTCGGGCATGGGCAGCTTTATCCTCGGCATCTGGGGGCTGAAATTCGGTTTCGGCGACGGTCTTGCCGGCATGCCGGCGGAAACGATGGCCGGCATCATCGCTGCGCTTTGCGCGCTGGCGGCGGCGGGTGCCGCCCTTTCCTTCTTCGCCGGTGTCGATGAATCGGAGCAGTATGTCTTCAACGAGACCAATTTCGACAAGCTGACGGGCCTGCTGGCGCGTCCGGCGATGGTCGGCAAGATCGCCGAGGCGGCATCGACGACGATCCGCACCGGCGAGCCGGTGTTCCTGATCGACATCGACATCGACCGCTTCAAGCACATCAACGACGCCATCGGCTACAGCTATGGCGACGAGTTGATCCGCGCCTTCGCCGAGCGGCTCAAGGACCGCATGCCGGAGGGCGCAGTGCTTGGGCGCATCGGCGCCGGCGAGTTCGCGGTGCTGCTGGCGGACCGCGAGCTGAAGGGCTCGGTCGAGCAGACGATCGAGAAGCTCATCGACGAGATGATGGAGCCCTATCAGCTCAATTCACATCAGCAGTCGGTCAGCCTGTCGGTCGGCATCGTGGCGATGCCCAAGGACGGCGTCGACCCGGTCCTGGTGCTGCGCCGTTCCAATCTGGCGCTGCAGAATGCGCGCGCCGGCGGCGTCGGCAACTGGTCGGTCTTCCATAGCGACATGGGCCGGGTCGCCGACTATCGGCAATGGATCGAATCCGAACTGCATACCGCGTTCGAGCGCGGCGATTTCGACCTCCACTACCAGCCGCAGCTCGACCTTCCGAGCGGCCGCATCATCGGCTACGAGGCGCTTATCCGCTGGAAGCACCCGGACCGCGGCATGATCCCGCCGATCGAGTTCATACCGATCGCCGAAGAGACGGGCATGATCAACCCGATCGGCGAATGGGTGCTGCGCAAGGCCTGCAGCGACGCCCAGTACCTGCCCGAGGACTGCTTCGTCGCCGTCAACATCTCGCCGGTGCAGTTCATGACCAAGGATTTCGTCGGCCTGGTGCGCGAAACGATGGTCGCCACCGGCATCAAGCCGTCACGGCTCGAGCTGGAAGTCACCGAAACCGCAATGATGCAGGACCGCGACCGCGCCGCCGTCATCCTGCAGCAGCTTGCCGAGATGGGCATCTCGGTGGCCGTCGACGATTTCGGCACCGGCTATTCCAATCTCAGCTACCTTATCGATTTCTCGTTCGGCAAGCTCAAGATCGACCGTTCCTTCGTCAGCCGCATCGACACCGATTCCAACTCGGGCGCGGTGGTCTCGACCATCGTCGGGCTGTCGCGCGCGCTCGGCGTCGGCATCATCGCCGAAGGCGTCGAGACCGAAAACCAGGCGACGCTGCTCAGGGCCGCCGGCTGCGAGGTGGTGCAAGGCTACCTGTTCGGCCGACCGGCGCCGCTCAAGGTCGGGATGGGCGAAGCGCGCTTCGTCGAAAAGCGCGAGGCGCGCATCGTCAGCGTACATTAAGGCGTCCGTTATCGGCGCCCCGACAGCACCTTGAACATGCCGTCGCGGGCGATCTCGGCATGGCTTGAGAAGGCCGCCGCCAGCACCGCTTCGTAAGGCAACTGGCGGTTCGCCACCATGAACAAGCGTCCGCCCGGTTTCAGCGCCTTCGCCGCCGCCCGGATCATGCCGGCGCCGATCTCCGGCTCAGCCGCCCGGCCGCGGTGGAAAGGCGGGTTCATGAGAATAGCGTCATAGCGTCGCTCGACAGGCTCGCCGAGCAGATCGGTCCAGAAGAAGCGCGGCTCGACCGAAGTGCCGCCAAGATTGGCCTTCGCCGCCTCCAGCGCCTCGAAATCCGCTTCGAAAAGATCGAGCCCGGTGAGCCCCGGGAAGCGCGACGCCGCCTCGGCCGCCACATAGCCCCAGCCGGCGCAGAAATCGGCAACGGCGCCCCTGATGTCGCCCGGCAGGCTATCCACCAGCAGTTTCGAGCCGGCATCTACCCGATCGAAGGAGAACATGCCTGGCGTGGTGTGGAAACGGCCTTCGACCACAACCGCCGGATTGGCCGAGCGCAGCACGGCCGCCGCGCCGACGTCGACGGGCCGGCGGAACCAGAAGGCGACGCCGTGATGCTTCGGCAAATGGCCGTCGAGCGGCACAAGCTCGTCGACACGCTTGCGCAGGCTAGCGATACCATCCTCCTTGCCGCCCGCGACCAGGATCAGCCCACCCGACGCCACGCGTTCGATCGCTTCGGCGACCCGCAGCTCGTTCTGGCCGCGGTGACGGCCGGCGAGCACGAGCGCGGCATCGAAGCCAGCGCCGTCCGCTCGCGGCGTGACGTGAAAACCCGCCGCCTGCAGCGCGCGAAAATGCGGGCGAAAACCCTGCACGAGATGGAGCGCGGCTGCGAAGCCCCCGGGCAAGCGGAAACCGGGTTCGGCGCCGAGGAAAAGCACGCGCTCGCCCTCTTTCGGCAAGTCGAGGGCCTCAGCCTCATACGAATGGAACAGCGTCTTCAGCGGCTCTGCCGACATTTCCTTGCCCCGCGGGAAACACGCCCCCTAAACGAAAACGGGCGCGACATAAGCCGCGCCCGTCTCAACTGTCTGGTCAGCCCGATCAGGCAGCGTCTTCCTCGCCGCCTTCAGCCTTCTTCTCGCGCACGATTTCCTTGCCGGTGGCCTGGTCGACGACCTTCATCGACAGGCGGACCTTGCCGCGCTCGTCGAAGCCCATCAGCTTGACCCAGACCTTGTCGCCTTCCTTGACGACGTCGGAGGTCTTGGCGACGCGCTCGTTGGCCAGCTGCGAAATGTGAACGAGGCCGTCGCGCGGACCGAAGAAGTTGACGAAGGCGCCGAAGTCGGCGGTCTTGACGACCGTGCCTTCATAGATCTCGCCGACTTCCGGCTCGGCAACGATGGTGTGGATCCACTTCTTCGCCGCCTCGATCTCCTTGGCGTTGGCCGAAGCGATCTTGATCGTGCCGTCGTCCTCGATGTTGATCTTGGCGCCGGTCTTCTCGACGATCTCGCGGATGACCTTGCCGCCGGAACCGATGACGTCGCGGATCTTGTCGGTCGGGATGTGCATGACTTCGATGCGTGGCGCGAACTCACCCAGTTCGGGGCGAGCGCCGGTCAGAGCATGCGCCATCTCGCCGAGGATATGCTGGCGGCCATCCTTGGCCTGGTCCAGCGCGATCTGCATGATCTCCTCGGTGATGCCCTCGATCTTGATGTCCATCTGCAGCGAGGTGATGCCGTTGGCTGTGCCGGCGACCTTGAAGTCCATGTCGCCGAGATGATCTTCATCGCCCAGGATGTCGGAGAGCACCGCGAAGCGCTCGCCTTCCTTGATCAGGCCCATGGCGATGCCGGCAACCGGCTTGGCCAGCGGCACGCCGGCATCCATCAGCGCCAGCGAGGTGCCGCAGACGGTCGCCATCGAGGACGAACCGTTGGACTCGGTGATCTCCGAGACGACGCGCAGCGTGTAGGGGAACTGGTCGGCGGAGGGCAGCATCGGCCGGATGGCGCGCCAGGCAAGCTTGCCGTGGCCGATCTCGCGGCGGCCCGGCGAGCCCATGCGGCCGGTCTCGCCGACCGAGTAGGGCGGGAAGTTGTAGTGGAGGAGGAACTTCTCCTTGTACATGCCGGTCAGCGAGTCGACATACTGCTCATCCTCGCCGGTGCCGAGCGTGGCGACGACCAGCGCCTGGGTCTCGCCGCGGGTGAACAGCGCCGAACCGTGGGTGCGCGGCAGGACGCCGACTTCGGAGACGATCTTGCGGACCGTCTTCAGGTCGCGGCCATCGATGCGCGAGCCGGTGTCGAGGATGTTCCAGCGCACGACCTTGGCCTGGAGTTCCTTGAACACGGAGCCGATCTGCTCGGACGTGTACCTGGCTTCCTCGCCTTCGGCCGGCGCGAACGCCGCCTTGACCTTCGCCTTGACGGCGTCGACGGCGGCATAGCGGGCCTGCTTGTCGGTGATCTTGTAGGCATCGCGAAGCTCGTCGCCGACGATCTTCAGCATCTCGCCTTCGAGCGCGGAATAGTCCGGGGCGGTGAAGTCGCGCGGATCCTTGGCGGCGACCTCGGCCAGCTTGATGATCGCCTCGATCACCGGCTGGAAGCCCTTGTGGCCGAACATGACGGCGCCGAGCATCAGCTCTTCGGAGAGTTCCTTGGCCTCGGATTCGACCATCAGCACGGCATCGGTGGTGCCGGCGACGACGAGGTCGAGCTTGGATTCCTGCATCTCGTCGATATGCGGGTTAAGCACGTACTCGCCGTTGATGTAGCCGACGCGGGCACCACCGATCGGGCCCATGAAGGGGACACCGGACAGCGTCAGCGCGGCCGAGGTGGCAACGATCGACAGGATGTCCGGATCGTTCTCGAGGTCGTGCTGGACGACGGTGACGACGATCTGGGTGTCGTTCTTGTAGCCATCGGCGAAGAGCGGGCGGATCGGGCGGTCGATCAGGCGGGAAACCAGCGTTTCCTTCTCGCTCGGACGTCCCTCGCGCTTGAAATAGCCGCCCGGGATCTTGCCGGCGGCGTAGGTCTTTTCCTGGTAATTGACGGTCAGCGGAAAGAAATCGAGGCCGGGCTTCGGCTCCTTCATCGAAACGACGGTGGCGAGGACCTTGGTCTCGCCGTAGGTGGCGAGCACCGCGCCGTCAGCCTGGCGCGCGATCTTGCCGGTTTCCAGAACGAGCGGACGGCCGCCCCACTCGATTTCCACTTTGTGGTGATTGAACATGTCTTGTCCTTCATATGCGGAAAGGGTCGCGCGGCTTGTCGTGCGCGGATGCCCTTTCCCCTGGCTTCTTTTCTCGGGCAGCCACGGGCAAGACAACGGGACGCTCGCATCAATCCCGGCACGCTGGCCGCACGAGCATCCTGCAATCCTGCCCCATGACCGTCCATGGGCGGTTCCAAGCAGCCCTTTGCTGGCTCGAAACCGGGTCTGGCCGATCGATCCGACCGGCCTTGCGCATGACCTGAAAGCCGCGGCTCTCGGAACGGCCATGCGCAAATGCCAACTTCGCGAAGCGTCCGTTTGCGTATCCGATCGATGCGCGGCGCTTCATCCTGTCATTGGTGCACTGGAGCGATCCGATGCACCAAATGCGCGACCGGCGGGCTCTCCCGAGGAAAGCCCGCCGGTCAATTCGTCAACGGCGCAGACCGAGCTTCTCGATCAGCGTCTGATAGCGCGCGTCGTCCTTGCGCTTGAGATAATCAAGCAGGCTGCGGCGCTGGGAGACGAGAGCGAGCAGACCACGGCGGGAATGGTTATCCTTCTTGTGGTCCTTGAAGTGGTCGGTCAGGTTCTTGATGCGCTCGGAAAGGATGGCCACCTGGACTTCCGGAGACCCGGTATCGCCCTTGGCGGTTGCGAATTCACCCATCAATTCCTTTTTGCGCTCGGCAGTAATCGACATCGTGTTTTTCCTTATCTGTTGGAGGAAACGGGTCGCCCTCAGCCGGGATGTCGTCCAGCAGGGGCCGGTGCAAGCAACGCGACACGGCGCGAAGCTGCGGCGCATATAGGGCAATTCCCCGGAAAACGCCAGCCCAAATCACAAGCCGGCTTGTCGCAGGCCTTTTCCCTGAAAACTGAAGATTTGCGTTCGACTACAACCACTTCTTCCACTTGAAGAAAGCAATCAGCCCGGCGGCAACGAGGGCCATGAACAGCAGCGCCGTGGGGTAGCCGTAATAGGCCTTCAACTCCGGCATGTTCCATGGCGAGGTATCGGGGTCGAAGTTCATGCCCCAGACGCCGACCAGGAAGGTCAGCGGCATGAAGATCACCGAGACGATGGTCAGATAGGAGATGACGTCGTTGGTGCGCGCCTGGCTCAGCGACAGGTGCATCTCGATCAGCCCGGTCAGCATGTCGCGCTGGGTTTCGACCAATTCGATCAGGCGCAGCGAATGATCGAGCGTGTCGTTGAAGAAGACCTTGGTCTCGGCCTTCACGTAGGGCACGTCGTTGCGGATCAGCGTCGCCAGCGCATCGCGCATCGGCCAAAGCACACCCTTCAGCACGTTGGCGTCGCGCCGCAACTCGTGCAGTTGCCGCATCTGCTGCTTGTGCGGCGCGCGCAGCATCTCGTCCTCGATGCCGTCGACCAATTCGCTGGCGGCCTCGATCGGCGGGAAATAGCTGTCGACGATGGCGTCGATCAACGCATAGGCGAGATAGTCGGCGCCGCGCGCGCGCAGCCGGTTCGGCACCGAGCTGGCGATGCGCTTGCGAACCGGATTGAACGGATCGCCCTCGCGCTCCTGGAAGGTGACGACGAAGTTGCTGCCGAAGAAGACCGCGATCTGCTCGTAGCGATGGGCCGTGACATCGTCGATCATGCGCATGACGACAAAGGCATGGTCCTCGAAGAAGTCCACCTTCGGCCGTTGGCCAGTGTTGACGACATCTTCAAGCGCCAGCGGATGCAGGCTGAAGATGCGGCCGATCTCCTCGATCAGCGGGATGTTGGCGAGGCCGGTGCAATCCAGCCAGACGACGGGCCACTGGTCGCAATGGGCATTGAGATCATCGATACTGGCGTTCTCGATGGTCTCGAATTTGTCGGGCGAGATCAGCGTCAGCCGGAGCTCGCTGCGCCGTGCCGCCGGATCGGCGATCAGTGTGCCCGGCGAGGCGCCGACCGGTGGCCGGCGGGTCTTCATCGGCCCGCGCTTCGTTGCCGTCTCAGCTTTCGCCATATCCCCCTGCCCCCAATGCCGAACCGAAACTAGCCGAGCGCCGTCATCCGGCAAAGACCCGCTTGGGCTTGAACATGCCCTGCTCGATGGCGCCGATGGCGACCAGCCTGCCGCGCACCGTGGCGCAGGCTTCCTCGGCCTCGACCGGAGCGTCTCGGCCGCGGATGATGACCGGATTGCCGAGCCGGATTCTGGTCGCCGCGTCGTCGCTGACGGTGACCTGCGGCAGGCATTCGAGCGCTGCCGCGGTGTCGACCAGCAGCGCGTCGATGGCATCGAAGTCGACCGGCGCGTCGGATGCGTCGTCATCCCCCGCCACCTCGCCGCGTTCGCCGAAACGGGCGGCTTCGAGTTCGGCGACGGTGACGAAGTCCTCCGGCGTGAACGGCTCGACCTCGACACGGCGCAGCTCCGCGATATGGCCGAAGCAGCCGAGGTCGCGGCCCATGTCGCGGGCGAGCGAACGCACATAGGTGCCCTTGCCGCATTCGACCTCGAAGACGGTGCGGCCGGCGTCGTGCTCGACGATATCGAGGCGGCCGATCTCGATCTCGCGCGCGGGGATGTCGACCGTCTCGCCCTCGCGGGCGAGATCATAGGCGCGCTCGCCGGCGATCTTGATGGCGGAGAACTGCGGCGGCGTCTGCATGATGACGCCGGTGTATTTCGGCAACAGCGCCTTCACCTCGGCCTCGGCCGGACGGCGCTCCGAGCTGTTGGTAACCGGGCCCTCGAGATCATCGGTCGAGCGCTCCTCGCCCCAGGCGACGGTAAAGCGATAGACCTTGGCGCCGTCCTGCACGTAGGGCACGGTCTTGGTCGCTTCGCCGAGCGCGATCGGCAGCATTCCCGACGCCAGCGGGTCGAGCGTGCCGGCATGGCCGGCCTTCTCGGCCTGGAACAGCCATTTGATCTTGGAGACGGCCTCGGTCGAGCCCATGCCGACCGGCTTGTCCAGAACCACCCAGCCGGAAACCGGCCTGCCCTTCTTCTTGCCGCGACGGCCCACTATTCGCTGTCCTTCTTGTCGTCTTTGTCTTTGTCGTCGTCGTGGCTGAGATCCCGCGCCACTTCCGGCGACTTCAGCAAATCGTTGATGCGGGCGAAATTGTCGAAAGACGTGTCCAGCCGGAAGCGAAAGTCCGGCATGTACCTCATCTGCCTCAGCGCGCCCGAGACACGGCCGCGGATGAATTTCGCATGCTTGTTGAGCGCTTCGACCACTGCATTGTCGTCGCTGGCGCCGAGCGGCGAGACGAAAGCGGTGGCGATCTTCAGATCGGGCGACATGCGGACCTCGGAAACCGAGATCACGCTGTTCTCGACCAGCGGATCGATGATCTCGCCGCGCTGCAAGGTTTCGGACAGCGCGTGGCGCACCTGCTCACCGACACGCAGCATGCGCTGGGACGGGCCTGACGTGGTTGAACGGGACATTTTCCTCGGTCCTGAAATCGTGATGCGCGGGATGGGACCGCGCCGCATGTCTCATGTGATGTGGGCGGCGGCCTTGCGACCACCGCCCGGACTCCTCGATGCGATGCTCGAACTCAGAGCGTGCGGGTTACCATCTCGATGCGGAAGCACTCGATGACGTCGCCGACGCGCATGTCCTCGTAGTTCTGGAAGGCCATGCCGCACTCCTGGCCGCCCGGCACTTCCGAAACCTCGTCCTTGAAGCGCTTCAGTGTCTTCAGCGTGCCTTCGTGGATGACGACGTTGTCGCGGATCAGGCGCACGCCGGCGCCGCGTTCGACCTTGCCTTCGGTGACACGGCAGCCGGCGATCTTGCCGACCTTGGTGATGTCGAAGATCTCGAGGATCTCGGCATTGCCGATGAAGGTCTCGCGACGCTCCGGCGAGAGCATGCCGGAGAGAGCCGCCTTCACGTCATCGACGAGATTGTAGATGATCGAGTAGTAGCGGATCTCGATGCCGGCGGCCGCGGCGGCAGCACGTGCCTGCGTATTGGCGCGGACATTGAAGCCGATGATCGCGGCACCGGAGGTCTCCGCCAGCGACACGTCGCTTTCGGTGATGCCGCCGGCTCCGGCATGTACGATGCGCGCGCGCACTTCGTCGTTGCCGAGCTTCTCGAGCGCGGCGCTGATCGCCTCGATCGAGCCCTGCACGTCGCCCTTGATGACCAGCGGGAACTCCTTCAGCCCGCTCGTCTGCAGCTGCGACATCATCTGCTCCAGCGAGCCGCGCTGGCCGGCATGCTTGGCCACCGCCTTCTCGCGCGCCAGGCGCTGACGGTATTCGGTGATCTCGCGGGCGCGGGCCTCGTTGTTGACGACGGCGAAGCGATCGCCGGCCTGCGGGGTGCCCTGCAGGCCAAGCACCTCCACCGGCATCGCCGGCGGCGCTTCCTTGACGTGCTCGCCGCGATCGTTGACCAGCGCGCGCACCCGGCCCCACTCGTTGCCGGCGACGAGGATGTCGCCCGGCATCAGCGTGCCGGTCTGCACCAGCACGGTGGCGACGGGGCCGCGGCCCTTGTCGAGCTGCGCCTCGATGACGACGCCCTCGGCGGTGCGGTCCGGATTCGCTTTCAGGTCCAGGATTTCGGCCTGCAGCAGGATCGCTTCGAGCAGCTTGTCGAGATTGGTGCCCTTGGTCGCCGACACTTCGACGTCCAGCACCTCGCCGCCCATGGATTCGACAAAGACCTCATGGCGCAGCAGTTCGGAGCGCACCTTTTGCGGGTCGGCGTCACGCTTGTCGATCTTGTTGATGGCCACGATGATCGGCACGCCGGCCGCCTTGGCATGGCTGATCGATTCGATCGTCTGCGGCATCACGCTGTCGTCGGCCGCAACCACCAGCACGGCGATGTCGGTCGCCTGGGCGCCGCGGGCGCGCATCGCCGTGAAGGCGGCGTGGCCGGGCGTGTCGATGAAGGTGATCTTCTGACCGTTCTTCTCGACCTGGTAGGCGCCGATGTGCTGGGTGATGCCGCCGGCTTCGCCGGAGACGACATTGGCGTTGCGGATGGCGTCGAGCAACGAGGTCTTGCCGTGGTCGACATGGCCCATGATCGTGACCACAGGCGGACGCGCCACCAGGTCTTCGGCACGGTCGGCGATGTTGAACAGGCCTTCCTCGATGTCGGACTCGGCGACGCGGCGCACCGTGTGGCCGAATTCAGTGGCCACCAGTTCGGCGGTGTCGGCGTCGATGACGTCGCCCGGCTTCATGATCTGGCCCTGCTTCATGAAGAACTTGACCACGTCGACGGCGCGCTCGGACATGCGCTGCGCCAGTTCCTGGATGGTGATGGTTTCGGGCAGGATCACTTCGCGCATGACCTTCTCGCGCGGCTCGTTATGCATCGCGCGCTTGAACTTCTCTTGACGGCGGCGCATCGACGACAGCGAGCGAGCGCGCGCATCCTCGTCGGAGAGCGCCGAATTCAGCGTCAGCTTGCCGCGGCGGCGATCTTCCTCGCCCTTGGTCGGCTTGGCTGGACGCGCCACTTCGGGCGTAACCAGGCGGCGCACGGGGGCGCCTGCGCCACTGGTGCGCTTCGGCTTGACCTCTTCCTCATCGTCCGGCGTCGCCAGCTCGGCGGCCTGCGGGGCGCGGCGGCGCGCCTCTTCCTCGGCGCGGCGCCGGGATTCGGCCTCGGTCTGCAGCCGCGCTTCTTCCTCGGCCTGGCGGCGCGCGGACTCCTCACGCTCGCGACGGCGACGTTCCTCGTCATCGGCGCGGCGCTTGGCATCTTCCTGGGCGCGCTGGCGATCTTCGATCTCGCGCGCCTTGGAGCCTTCGAGCGCCCTGCGGCGGGCTTCCATCTCGCCGCGCGACAATTCGTTGAGCACCATGCCGCCACGCTCGGCTGGAGGCGGCGGCGGTGGCGCCTTCGGCGCTTCCTGGACAGCGGGCGCCGCCGCGGCGGCGGGCTTCGGCGCGAAGACGGACACGGGAGCGGCCGCCGGCTCCGGCTTGTCGCCGTGCAGCGAGAACTTGCGCTTCTTGGTCTCGACGACGACCGCCTTGGTGCGGCCGTGCGAGAAGTTCTGGCGCACAGTGCCCTGTTCCATGCCGGGGCGCTTCAGCGTCAAGGTCTTCTTCGGCGTAACGCTCAACGTCTTGTCGTCGCCCGATTTCGTATCGCTCATTCCATATCCTCTGCGGCATCATCTTCGTCAGCAACGTCCGCAAGCATTGCCAGATCGTCCGGGGTACCGCCCCGATACCGGTCGAGCGCAACCATGCGCTTCTCAACCGCCCTTCCCGCGTCTTGCGCGAGGACGGCAGCATGTATCACATTTGTACCCCCCAATGCCAAGCTCAACTCGGCCTCGGGGAAAAGTTTGTAGGCAGGGATGGCTGGGCCGCCGAGATGAACGGTCGCCCGCCGCGCCTGGCTGATCTTGCGAACGCCGTCATCCGATGCTTCGGTCGCATGAAGCACCAGCAAAGCCTGACCGTCGCGCACCGCGTTCTCGACCTTGGCAGCGCCGAGAACGACCGCGCCGGCCTTGCGGGCGAGGCCCAGCATACCCAGCGCGGATCGGGAAAGCAGCCCGTCGACCATGCCGCCGAGATCGGCGGGAACGTTCACCTGCGCCTTGAAGGCGCGGGCAAACAGGTTTTTCGCCGCTGCCTTGTCGACATGTAGGCGTTCGGCGCTGACCCAGCAACCGCGGCCGGGCAGATTTCTCTTGAGGTCCGGGACGACGGCCGAATCCGGGCCGACGACGAAACGGATCAGTTCATCCGGTTCGGCCTGCTTGCGGGTGACGATGCAGGTGCGATCGTTCATCTCGTCCGGGGGCGGGTTCTGTGCGATGCGGTTTCACCTCACGCACCGACGGCTTCGTCAGCCGGCGCTTCCTGCGCGGCAAGCTCGTCCTCGGTGATCCAGCCGGCCTTGAGGCGGGCAGCCAGAACCATCTGCTCGGCATCGGCGCGCGACACGCCGTGGCTGGCGAGCACGCCCGGATAGACCTTGGTCTCGCCGTCCTTGCGTTCCTTCCAGCCGGTCAGGTCGTCCGCGGCATAGCCGGCGAAATCCTCAATGGTCTTCACGCCGTCCTCGCCGAGCGTCACCATCATGGCGGTGGTGATGCCGGGGATCTCGCGCAGTTCGTCCTCGACGCCGAGCGCCTTGCGCTTGTCGTCATGCTCGGCCTCGATCTTCTCCAGATATTCGCGGGCGCGGGTCTGGATCTCCGAAGCGGTGTCCTCGTCGAAGCCATCGATGGAGGCGATTTCGCCGGCATCGACATAGGCGACTTCCTCGACGCTGGTGAAGCCCTCGGAGGCCAGCACCTGGCCGACCATCTCGTCGACGTCGAGGGCTTCCATGAACAGCGCCGAACGCTCGACGAATTCCTTCTGGCGGCGCTCGCTCTCTTCCTGCTCGGTCAGGATGTCGATGTCCCAGCCAGTGAGCTGCGAGGCAAGGCGGACGTTCTGGCCGCGACGGCCGATGGCCAGCGACAGCTGGTCGTCCGGCACCACGACCTCGATGCGCTCGGCATCCTCGTCGAGCACCACCTTGGCGACCTCGGCCGGCTGCAGCGCGTTGACGATGAAGGACGCGGCCGACGGCGACCACGGAATGATGTCGATCTTCTCGCCCTGCAATTCGCCGACCACCGCCTGGACGCGGCTGCCGCGCATGCCGACGCAGGCGCCGACCGGATCGATCGAGCTATCGCGCGAGATGACGGCGATCTTGGCGCGCGAGCCCGGATCGCGGGCCACCGACTTGATCTCGATGATGCCGTCGTAGATTTCCGGCACTTCCATGGTGAAGAGCTTCGCCATGAACTGCGGATGGGTGCGCGACAGGAAGATCTGCGGGCCGCGCTGCTCGCGGCGCACGTCGTAGACATAGGCGCGGACGCGGTCGCCATATTTGTAGTTTTCGCGCGGAATCAGCTCGTCGCGGCGGATGATCGCCTCGCCGCGGCCGAGATCGACGATGACGTTGCCGTATTCGACGCGCTTGACGGTGCCGTTGACGATCTCGCCGATGCGGTCCTTGTATTCGTCATACTGGCGGTCACGCTCGGCCTCGCGCACCTTCTGGACGATGACCTGCTTGGCCGACTGGGCGGCGATGCGGCCGAAATCCATCGGCGGCAGCTGTTCGGCGATGAAGTCGCCGAGCTGGGCGTCGGGGTTGCGCTCTCGGGCCGAGGAAATGGCGATCTGCGTGGCGTAGTCCTCGACCTTCTCGACCACTTCCATCAGCCGCTGCAGCTTCATCTCGCCGGTGTTGGCGTTGATGTCGGCGCGGATGTTGGTCTCCTGGCCATAGCGCGAGCGCGCAGCCTTCTGGATCGCATCGGCCATGGCGGCGATGACGATCGACTTGTCGATCGACTTTTCACGCGCGACCGCGTCGGCGATCTGCAGCAGTTCCAGTCTGTTGGCGCTTACAACCATTGTCTTTCTCCCGAGCCTGTTGCCGGACCTGTCGCCGGGCGGCTCAAATCAATTGTCCTGTTCGGTTTCGTTTTCCGTATCCGCGGCAGCGTCTTCCGCTTCGCCGCGACGCTTCTTGGCTTCCTTGCGCGCCCTGTTGTCCTTCGACAGGGCGTCGCGGATGAGATCGTCGGTCAGCACCAGCCGGGCATCGGCGATCGCATCGTAAGGCACCCGCACCGTCGGCTCCTCGCCATAGGCCGCCTTGTCGCGGGCGATCAGCACGCCATCGTCGTCGCTCTCGGCGATCTTGCCCTTGAAGCGCTTGCGGTCGCCGACCAGAACCGAGGTCTCCATCTTGACCAGATGGCCGGTCCAGGTGGTGAAATCCGACTTGCGCACCAGCGGCCGGTCGATGCCGGGCGAAGACACTTCGAGATGATACGCCTTTTCGATCGGATCTTCGACATCGAGTGCGGGCGAGACGGCGCGGCTGACTTCCTCGCAATCCTCGACGGTCATGGTGCCGTCCTCGCGTTCGGCCATGATCTGCAGCGTCAGCCCGTTCTGGCCCGACAGATGCACCCGCACCAGGCGGAAGCCGATCCCGCGCAGCACCGGCTGCACGATCAGCGCTATGCGCGCATCGATCCCGCTTTCGCGGATGATACGGTCGTCGGCGTCGATTGCCGCTGCGCTCATCAGGTCCCTGTCGCTCTTTTCGTGGCTGGCCGGCAGGTAATAAAAAAGAGCGGGACCGGGTGGACCCACTCTTCGTCATACCGACCAAGAATTTGAGGCTGATATAAACGATCCCGCTCGGCGTTTCAAGCCTGCCGTGAGGAGCGTGGCCAACGCGGCGCTCTTGCTGCAAATCACCCAGCAAATCGAGGCCGGCACAAGCAGCCTTGCGCCCGGCGCATGGCGTCCATGCGGCAACGCCTCTGTGATCCCAGGCGCGCCGTACCTATCTATGTTGCATCGCACAACAAGAGAAATTGCGCGCGGTGGCGCGCGAAAGGTTGAAAATCATGGGTAGCCGCAAGTTGTTTTCCGCCATCGGCGACATCTTCACCACCTTCGGCAGCGCCGTTGCCGCGTCGCGGTCCGTCGAAGCCGGACGCAGGCCGCGCGCCAACGACCTGCGCAAGCTCGGCATGGACCCGGCCGCCTTCGACAAGATGGGCCGCTTCTGAAAGATCGGGCGCTTCTGATGCTGCCCGCCTGGCGCGGTCAACCGTATCGCGCCGGGCCTATGTCCTGACGAAAGTCAGATAGGCGGGCTGCCGGCCCTCACGCAGCGCCTTGGCCTCATAGCGCGTGCCCGGCCAGCCATCATAGGGCCGATGCCAGTCTGCCGCTTCCTGCGCCTGCCATGCAAAGGCGCCGTGCGCCCGGCAATGCAAAAGCGTCCAGTTCACATAAGTGTCGATGTCGGAGGCGAAGCGGAATTTTCCGCCCGGCTTCAGCACATGGGCGAAACGGTCGAGATTGACCCGACCGACGAAGCGCCGCTTCCAGTGCTTCTTCTTCGGCCAGGGATCGGGATAGAGCAGGTCGATGCCGTCGAGTGAAGCCGGCGGCAGCCAGTCGAGCAGCCGCGTGGCGTCGTCGTCATGAACCCTGAGGTTGGCCAGCGGCTTTTCCCGGACCGCCATCATCAGCTTGGCCATGCCGTTGACGAAGGGCTCGACGCCGATGAAGCCGGTCTGCGGATCCGCCGTCGCGCGATGCAGCAGGTGCTCGCCGCCGCCGAAACCGATCTCGAGCTGGACGGCGGAAACGTCGGCGTCAAACAGCGTCCGCAATTCGGCCGGCGGCGCGGCCGCCAGATCAAGCCTGTAGGTCTGAAAACCGCTTTCGAGCGCCGCGGCCTGCTGCGGACGGATGGTTTTGCCGCGCCGGCGACCGAAAAAAGCTTCGGTCGCGCGGCTCGGTCTGTCTTTTGGATCCATGGACAGGTCTGCAGTCGCCGTCAGGCGGCGACCGCATCCTTCAGCGCCTTGGCGAGATCGGTCTTCTCCCAGGAGAAGGAACCGTCGCGGCCGGCCTTGCGGCCGAAATGGCCATAGGACGAGGTTTTCGCGTAGATCGGCCGGTTGAGGTCGAGGTGACGGCGGATGCCGGAAGGCGACAGGTCCATGACCGAGCGCAGCGCATCCTCCAGCCTCGCCTCGTCGACCTTGCCGGTGCCGTGCAGGTCGACATAGACCGACAGCGGCTGCGCGACGCCGATGGCGTAGGACAGCTGGATGGTGCAGCGGTCGGCGAGCTTGGCTGCGACGACGTTCTTGGCGAGGTAGCGCGCCGCATAGGCTGCCGAGCGGTCGACCTTGGTGGTGTCCTTGCCGGAGAAGGCGCCGCCGCCATGCGGCGCAGCGCCACCATAGGTGTCGACGATGATCTTGCGCCCGGTGAGGCCGGCGTCACCATCCGGACCGCCGATGACGAACTTGCCGGTCGGATTGATGTACCAGTTGCAGTCCTCGGCGATCTTGAGATCGCCCAGGGCCTCGCGGATATACGGCTCGACGACCTTGCGGACCTTCTTGGAATCCCAGGTCGCATCGAGATGCTGGGTCGACAGCACGATCTGCGTCGCTTCCGCGGCCTTGCCGTCGACATAGCGCACGGTGACCTGGCTCTTGGCGTCCGGCCCGAGCTTGCCAGCATCGCCGTCGCCTTCATGGCGCGCGGCGGCCAGGAGTTCGAGTATCTTGTGGCTGTAGTAGATCGGCGCCGGCATCAGGTCCGGCGTCTCACGGCAGGCGTAGCCGAACATGATGCCCTGGTCGCCGGCACCTTCCTCGCCCTGGCGGTCGGCGGCGCTGTCGACGCCCTGGCCGATGTCGGGCGACTGGCCGTGCAGCAGAACATCGATCTTCGCCGTCTTCCAGTGGAAGCCGGCCTGCTCGTAGCCGATCTCGCGGATCGCCTTGCGGGCAACCGACTTGAACTTTGCCGGATTGACGACCGGATGACCGGCGGCGTCCTTGAGGATGTTGCCGGCCTTGTCTTTCTTCAGCAGCGTCTCTGGAACCCGGACCTCGCCGGCGATGACGACGCGATTGGTCGTCGCCAGGGTCTCGCAGGCGACACGGACTTTCCACGGGTCCATGCCGGTCTTCTTGGCCTCGCGATAGACCAGATCGACGATTTCGTCGGAGATACGGTCGCAAACCTTGTCGGGATGGCCCTCGGCAACGGATTCCGAGGTGAAGAAGTAGTTCAGCCGCGTCACGGGTGTCCCCTCTTGAAGAAAGATCGGCAGGTTGCCGATTTTTGGCGCGCCACGTGTTAGCGGTGCCGGGCGCCGCTCGTCAAGCGCTGCCGCGGTTCCGGCATGAATGTGAGCACAGTTTGTCTTGTGCCACCACCAGCGGGGCGCCGCCGGTGGCACAAGTCCCCTGGATCAGTCGGCGTCGTCGGTAGAAAGCGATTTCACCAGATCAATGATCCTGCGACGCACCTTGACGTCGGCAATCTTGACGAAGGCGCGGTTGAGCTGAAGCCCTTCCGGACTGCCGCAGAACTCGACGGCGAATGCCATCGACGGGTCTTCGGCGAATCCTCGGTTGCCCACGGCCTCCTGACCCGGGGCATCCTCGAAAAAGAAGGCTACGGGCACGCTGAGGATGGACGCTATGGCCTGCAAACGGCTGGCGCCGACCCGGTTCGTGCCTTTCTCGTACTTCTGGATCTGTTGAAACGTGATGCCGAGATTCTCGCCCAGCTTCTCCTGGCTCATTCCAAGCATATTGCGCCGAAGCCTGATGCGACTTCCGACATGGATGTCGATCGGATTCGGTTTTTTCTTATTTTCTTCTGTCATTTTCTCCTCGCCGAATTTTTCCGGCTTTTTCTATTTTTTCTTGCCCAAACGAAGCCGGAGCCAACTGCCCCAACAGAACCTCCAACCGACTTCGAGAAATTTCAGGCGCTTACAGTATGAGTTTCTAATGTGTCGGCTGTCAATTCACCCGTAGCCGTAGCCTTACATTCGATAGGAGTGCTCCCAGCGCGAACAGGAACATGATCATCAATCCGTTAATTCGCCGCTGGCCGGCGGAAATGAGGGCGCGCCCAGAAATCGGCACATGCGCATCGATTGCGCCGCGCGCATTGACGGCGAGCGCGTCGACAATGCGGCCGCGCGGATCGACAATGGCGGAAATGCCATTGTTAGCCGCACGCAACAAAGGCAATCCATTCTCCACCGCGCGAATCTGGGCCTGCCTGAAGTGCTGGTATGGGCCCGGCGTATCACCGAACCACGCATCGTTCGTGACGTTCACAATAAGCTGAGATGACGTAGCGTCAACTGCCACAAGGTCGGGGAAGATGACCTCGTAGCAAATGAAGGGGAGCGCGCGGACGCCATCCGGCAATACGATCGGATGGCGCTCGTTGCCGGGCGCGAAATTCATCGGGCCGGCGACCAGCTGCTCGACCCCGAAGCGGTCGAAAACGTCGGCGAAAGGCAGATATTCGCCGAACGGCACCAGATGGATCTTGTCGACGGCGTCGGCGATCTCGCCCTTGTCGTTGATCGCCACCACGGAATTGTAATAGCGGCTGCCGGCGCCTGCCGCCGAGCCGCCCTCCTCGCGGACGACGCCAGCGATCAGCATCTGGCCTTCGCCGAGCATGTCGCCCAGCGCCGTCAGCGCGTCCGGGCGCTCGGTGAACAGGAACGGCACCGAGGTCTCCGGCCACAGGATCAACTGCGGCCTGGCATGGCCGGGTTCCGGCGCCTTGCCCGACAGGCCGAGCAAGGTGGCGAAGATGCGGTCGCGAACCGAAGCGTCCCATTTTTCGCTGAGGTCGACGTCCGGCTGGACGATGCGGACATCGACCGAACGGGTCGCCGGCTCGAACGGAGCGGCAAGCCTGACATAGCCGAAGCCGACATGGGCGGCGACGAGGATGCCGAGCAGCGCGAAGCCCAGCCGAAGCTGGCGCCGCGCCGCGACCAGCGCGGGCAGCGAAAAGACGAAGACGGCGAGCGCGTTCATGCCGATCATGCCGGTCACGGAGACGCTCTGCATCAGCAGGGGCACCGGCATCGCCGCATAGCCGACGGCGTTCCAGGGGAAGCCGGTGAACAGGAAATCGCGCAGCCATTCCGCCAGGCCGAAGCCGAAGGCGAGTGCCGCGATGCGGCCGATGCCGTTGCTCCACAACAGCCGCGCCACGACCGTGGCGAAACCGTAGAAGAAGGCGAGCCCGAAGGGGATGCCGACCACCGCGAAGGGCAAGGCCCAGGCGAAGCTGTCGGCCTCGACCAGCAGCGCCTGGCCGATCCACCACAGCCCGGCGAGAAAATAGCCGAAGCCGAACCACCAGCCGATGGCGAAGGCCGGCTTCAGCCGCCTCAGCCAGCCGTCGGAGGCCTCGCCGGTGGCGCCGTCGAGCAGCCAGACCAGCAGCGGGAACGAGATGAAGCAGACGGCGAAGAAATCATAGGGCGCCTGGGCGAGGACCGCCAGCGCTCCGGCGAGAAACGCCACCAGCGCCCGTCGCCACCCCCAGAGCAGAATTATCCGGCCGGCCAGGCGCTGCATTGAGGCTTCCGAGTCGCGCGAATCACGGCAAAAGATTTATCAGGCCGCGGTCCGCGCTCCAAACATCGATAAGCGCAATCTGATGTTACCGGTGCCAGCCCTCGATGCTGTGGCCGCTCAGCCGCTCGGCTTCCTCGCGCGGGACCGCGCGCAAGGTCTGCGTGAAGGTCCAGACATGGCCTTCGGGGTCGCGGGCGCGGTATTGCCGTTCGCCATAGAACTGGTCGGTCGGTTCCTGGATGATCTCGGCCCCGGCCAGCCGCGCCTGCTCGCAATGGGCGTCGAGCCCGTCCTTCAACCGGATATAGACAGACTGGGTGTTGCGGCCACCCACGGAAGCGGGGCTGGCGACATGCTCGGCTCGAAACCGAAGGCCGCTTCAAGCCAGGTCAAAGCCGCGCGCGGATCCGTATAGAATATGCCGGACCCGAGGACGGCATGCTTGAACGGATCCTCGACCGTCATCAGGCGGGTTTCAGGCCTGCTCGGTGCGGGCGGCGCGGCGGCGGCGCTCGCCCTTCTGGACCTGCACGATGCGCACGCGCTTGACGCGGCGCGGATCGGCGTCGAGGACATGGAACTCGAAGCCGGGTATGGCCTGCACCACCTCGCCGCGGGCCGGCACGCGGCCGAGCGTGTTGAAGATCATGCCGCCGATGGTGTCGACATATTCGCCATGCTCACCGGCGGTGAAATCCTCGCCGATCATCTTGGCGACCTCGTCGATCTCGGCCTTGCCGTCGACGATGAAGTTGCCCTCGCCGGACTGGGTGATCATCGGCTCATCGTCGTCATGCTCGTCCTCGATGTCGCCGACCACCATCTCGACGATGTCTTCCAGCGAGGCGAGGCCGTCGGTGCCGCCATATTCGTCGATGACCAAAGCCATCTGGGTGCGCGTCGTCTGCATGCGGCCCATCAGATCGGAGGCAAGCATGGAGGGCGGCACGAACAGCACCGGGCGGATCAGGTTGAGGTCGCCGATGGTGCGGGCGAGATCGACCTGGGCGAGGTCGAGAAGCGCCGCGGCCGGCGTCTTGCGGCTGGTGCGACCCTTCTTGACGCGGGCAACCTTGGTGATGTGGGCGAGCACGTCGCGGATGTGGACCATGCCGCGCGGATCGTCGAGCGTCTCGGAATAGACCGGCATGCGGGAATGACCGGACTGCTCGAAGAGGCCGAGCAGATCGCCCAGCGTCGTCGTGATCTCCACCGCCTCGATGTCGGCGCGCGGCACCATGACGTCCTCGACGCGGACTTCACGCAGCCGCAGGATGTTGTTGAGCATGGCGCGCTCGCCGGGGGAGAAGGCGCCGGCATCGCTCGCCGTTTCGGCAAGCGCGCCGGCGATCTCCTCGCGCAGGCTGGTGCCGTTGCGCTGCCTGAACAAGCCGAGCACGCGATCGAACAGGGAAGGACCGGCAGGCGATGGCTCGCTGGCGATGCTGCCGGTCGTGGTACTCGGACTCGAGCCCTCTTCCGTCTTTTCGGAAGGCTTGGCCGCACTGCCGGCGTCGGGGCGGGCGGCAGTCTCTGGTTTGTCGTTCATCGTCGTCCGGTCAATTGGTCTTTTTAGTTACGCGTAGGGATCGGGAATGGCAAGCCTTGCGAGCGCCGCGCGCTCGATCGCTTCCATCTCCTCGGCCTCGGCGTCGGTCTCGTGATCGTGGCCCAGAAGATGCAGCAGGCCATGGATGACGAGATGGGTGATATGGTTCGCCAGCGGCTTGTCTTCCAGTGCCGCTTCCCGCGCGACCGTCTCGGCGGCGAGCACGATATCGCCCAGCATCGGCGGCAGCGGAGCGCCCTTCGGGAACGGAAAAGCCGGGAAAGACAAGACGTTGGTCGGCTTGTCCTTGCCGCGCCAGCCGGCGTTCAGCGTGCGGATGTGGGCGTCGTCGGAAAAGACGATGCTGAGCTCGGAAGCACCGTCGACGCCGGTTTCGGCAAAGGCGGCAGCCACGGCGCGATCGACCAGGCGCGTCAGCCCCGCCTCGTCGGGCCAATCGCCAGCCTCAATCGAAATATCGATGTCGACGGGCAGGCCGCCGCCAAGTTTCCTGTCTTCAGCCATGCGGCTTTTTCGTCAGCTTTCCGCGCCCAGGCCCCTAGCCAGCTTGCCGTCGCGGTCATAGGCCTTGACGATCTCGGCGACCAGCGGATGCCTGACGACGTCGCCCTCGTTGAAGCGCACCGTCACCATGCCGGTGACGCCGTCGAGGATGCGCAGCGCCTCGACAAGGCCAGACTTGGTGTTCGGTGGCAGGTCGATCTGGGTCGGGTCGCCGGTGACGATCATGCGCGAATTCTCGCCGAGACGGGTGAGGAACATCTTCATCTGCATCGGCGTCGTGTTCTGCGCCTCGTCGAGGATGACGGCGGCGTGCGCCAGCGTGCGGCCGCGCATGAAGGCCAGCGGCGCGATCTCGATCACTTCGGCCGCGATCGCCCGCTCGACCTTGTCGGCCGGCATCATGTCGTAGAGCGCGTCGTAGAGCGGCCGCAGATACGGATCGACCTTCTCCTTCATGTCGCCGGGCAGGAAGCCCAGCCGCTCGCCGGCCTCGACCGCCGGCCGCGACAGCACGATGCGCTCGACCATGCCGCGTTCGAGCAGCATCGCGGCATGCGCCACAGCCAGATAGGTCTTGCCGGTGCCGGCCGGGCCGATGCCGAAGACGAGCTCGGAGCGCTCCAGCGCCCGCATATAGGCGTCCTGGTTGAGCGAGCGGGCGTAGATGGTCTTCTTGCGCGTCGCTATCTGGGCGGCGGACATCTTGCCCTTGCGCTCCAGCGTCGGCAGCGTCAGCTGGTCGTCGGCGGCGATCGCCATGCGCACGGCGCCGTCGACGACCAGCTGACGCTGCCGACGCTGGAG
>NZ_RZOS01000549.1:0-3368 GCF_004022605.1 Mesorhizobium sp. M4B.F.Ca.ET.089.01.1.1 | reverse complement strand
AGCTTGTTGTCGGCGGGGGCGAAATGCAGCTTGGCGTCGACATTGCCTTGCTTGCCGTCGTGGCGGATGACGTTGAGAACCGTATCGACCGAGAGCGGCGCGGCTTCGGCCTTGACGGATCCCTTGGCGGCAAGTTCGGCGATGCCGCTTCCGGCCAGCGCCTCGCCCAGCGCGATCTCCGGCAGGTCTATCTGCTTCACGTCGATCGAAACCGGCAGCGATGTCGTGCCGCTCTCCGCCGGCTGATTGCTTGCCACTGGCAGCCGCGCCAGTTCGATCCGCTCGGCAGCGAGGCGCTCGGCGCTGAAATTCTTCGACAGCAGCGCCAGCGGCGACCAGTCGAGCGCCACCTTGCGCGCCACCAGCCAGGGCCCGCCGCGGTCTTCGACCACGACATGGTCGAGCCTGAGGGCGCCGGACCAGATGCCGTCTATGCCGCTGACGGTGACCTTGCGCTCGTCGCTCGACGCCAGATTCGAGATCATGCCGGCGAGATTGTCGCGCCCGCGCTCGGTCTTGGTCAGCACGACCAGCGCGCCGACCACCGCCGCCACCACGACGAGCAGCGTGTAGAGAACAATGCGAAGGATGCGCCGGAACGTCTTCATCAGAAGGCCTGACCGATGCCGGCATAGATGCCGAAATGCGGGTCGCCCGGACCGCGGTTGAGCGGCACCGCCGCATCGACACGCAGCGGCCCGAACGGTGTAAGATAGCGCACGCCGACGCCGGCGCCGACCTTCATACCGGAAAAGTCCGGAAACGACTTCGTCGAAACGGTGCCGGCGTCGACGAACGGCACGATGCCGATCGTGTCGGTGACGGCGATGCGCATCTCGACCGAAGTCTCGAAGAATGACAGCCCGCCGATCGGCTGCCCGTCGATGTCCTTGGGGCCGATGCCCTGATAGGCATAGCCGCGCACCGAGCCGCCGCCGCCCGAATAGAAGCGCCGGTCGGCCGGAACGTTTTGCAGGCCGGTGCCGATGATGGAACCGATGGTGGCGCGTTCGGCGAGAACGAATTTGCTCGCCGTGTCGAGCGACTGATAGGCCGACCCTTCGCCCTTCAGTTTGAGGAACGTCGCGCCGTTCAACAGGTCGTAGCTGGGCTCGGCATAGGCCAGCACGCGGAAGCCGCTGGTCGGGTTGAGCCGATTGTCCCTGCCGTCATAGACATACTGCAAGGGAACGCTGGCGATCAGATAGGTGTGCTTGCCGAAGGTGTCGGTGATCCGTGAATAGTCGAGGGCGAATTCCGCCGAAACCCTCTGCTTCTTGTCCAGGTCGTAGGAGACGCCCATGTTGCCCTTGACCGAGAAATGGTCGTAGGCGTCGGGATGCTCGAACACCGTCTTCACGCCAGTGAAGAATTTCGATGACGGCCCGAGCACGCCCGGCTTCTCGAACATGATGCCGGCATTGTAGTTGAGCTCGCCGAGATCGTTGCTGCCGATGCCGCTGATGGCGCCCTCGATGCGCAGCTTTTCGGCGCGGCCAAACAGGTTGCGGTGACCCCAATAGCCCTCCAACCCAAGCCCTTCCGTGTTGGAGACGGTGCCGCCAAGCCCGAAATAACGCGGTTTGCGCTCGCTGACCTGGACGTTGATCGGGATATTGCCCTCGGCGTCGAGGCTTTCGCCTTCCTTCATCGTCACGCTGTTGAACACTTCCAGCCCGAGCAGCCGGTCGCGCGCGTCGTCGATCTCGTCGGGCGAATATTGGCGGCCGCGCTTCAGCCCTGTCATGTATTCGGTGAAGTCGCGATCGACCTTCTCGGTGCCTTCGACCGTCGTGTCGCCATAGCCGGCGACCGGGCCGGCCGCGACCGTCAGCGTCACGTCGAGCGTCGAGGTGGCGTGCTCGGCAACGATCTGGCGGTCCGTGATCGTCGCCAGCGGCCGCCCCTCCTGCTTGAGTGCCCGCACGATCAGCGCTTCGGCCTTGAGCACGGCGCCCGACCCGGCATCGCCACCGGCGATCAGGCCGAAATCGGCGCTGGCGAGCCCCGCGGCGTCGCCTTCCAGCCTGATGTTGCCGAGTGTGAATTTCGGCCCGGCGGCGATGGAAATGGCCACCGGGATCGGTTGCGGCCCCTTGAACTCGGCGTCGGGCGGCAAGTCGTCGAGCGGCTTGCCTTCGATGGTTATGGTGACGACGCCTTCGTAGCGGGCGTCGGCATAGAGGGCGGCGACCAGCCCCTCGCGGTCGGCCCGCGCCTTGGCCAGCAGGCCGAGCGAGCCGGAGACCGGGCGCTCCTCGTCCGCCTTCAGCGTCGAGGCATTTTCCAGATTCTTGACCAGGTCCTTGTCCGCATCGGGCGCCTCGATGGTCACGGAATAGCGCAGCGGATCGACAATATCGGCGTCTTCGTCGCTTGAAGAGCCCCAGAGCTTGATGCCGAATATCTCGAAGGCCGTCGCCGGCTGCGATTCGGCAATGAAAACAGCAGAGCAAAGCGCGGCCAAAAGCAGGGCGCGCGGAAGCCCGCGCCCTGGCGCGATCCCCCCTGACATCTGCTTTTCATGCGCCGGCATTAAGACAACCTAGTCGACAAAACTAAAATTGGAATGAAGTTCTGAAACGCTCGTAAAGGGGCCACAATCCAATTGTCTGAAATAGACAGGGCTTGGAATTCACACCTTTTGCGTCTTCGCAAGATTGCGTGATCCCCTGTCCTATGGAGGTTCTGTCGAAATACCGGCCTTTGGCCGGCATGGAAACCGTTGGCGGGTGCGAACCTGCCGAGCTCCGGCGTTGACAAGCTCGACTGAAGCTTGATCATGCCGGAACGCTGGCGATGTCTGGAGGGTGATGTGGCAATGCGCGCGGCTCGTGGTATCTCGTTCCTGGTCCTTCTCTTTTTCGCCTTCAGCGGCGTCGCGCAAGCGGCGGAAGCCCGGCGGATCGTGACGACTGACAATTCCGACTATTTCGGGTTCGACCTCAGGTCCGACCAGAATGTCAGCCTCGACCAATGCAAGACGACATGTCTCGGCGACCCCGCCTGCCGCGCCTTCACCTACAACACCAAGGCCAAATGGTGCTTTCTCAAATCCGACTATAACCAGCTTAGACCCTTCAACGGCGCCATTGCCGGCAAGGTCGCCAATGTCGATGGCGATCCCGATATCGGCGCGCCGCCGGAACTGGGTTTTTTCCCCAGCTGGATGGCCGACCAGGCGCAGCAGTACCGCAACAAGCTGACCGATCCGGCCTATGACAGGCCGACCGAAGGACTGGCGGCGCTGCAGGCCGCGGCCGAGCAGGCGCAGCTTACCGGCGACCATCGCCTGGCCATGCAGAAATACGAGGCCGCGGCTACGGTGCTGCCCGATGACGGCCATCTCTGGCTCGAGCTGGCGCGCG
>NZ_RZOS01000548.1:0-3371 GCF_004022605.1 Mesorhizobium sp. M4B.F.Ca.ET.089.01.1.1 | reverse complement strand
GCTCAGCCAGCACGAAGGCCGAATGGCGAGCCAGCACCGCGACGGTCTTGAAGCACGACAGCGCGTTGGTGATTTCCTCGACCGCGCCGTCGAACAACACCCTGCCGATGGTGTCGCCGGCCTCGACGCTGAACGGCAGGATGGCGACCATCGGTTCGGCCGCGCGTCCGGCTTGGGGCGCCATCTGCGGAGGCTGATCGTTGGCCCGGGTTTCCGCGACCTGGAACAGATAGCCGCGCCGGGGAACGGTACGGATCAGCGCCTGCGCTTCGTCGCCGATCGATTTGCGCGCGTCGCGAATGCACTGGGTGAGCGAATCCTCGGTGGCGATGATGCCTGGCCAGACAGCCTGCAATAATTCGTCCTTGCCCAGCACTCGGCCGGAATTGCGTATCAGGAACGCAAGAAGGTCGAAGGTCTTCGGCCGCACCGGCACGATCTCGCCGTCACGCCTGAGCGTGCCCAGTTCAAGATCGATTACCGCATTGCCGAACTGTTGCGACAAGCCCTTGCCCCATCGCCGCGCCCATTCGCGCGGCGACTATCGGAGAGGCAGAATGCCGGCAAGGTCAAGCCCGAAAGAAGCTCCCCGGAAAAACACTGTGCGGCAGGACGTGGCGAATTCGAGGCCATAGGCCCGACCGTTTGACGGATGGGGCTGGCGTCTCGCAAGGCGCCTGCCGTTCGAAATAGGCCAGCATCTCATTGGCTTCCCCACAGATGAGCCCGGCGACGCCCATCGACAGGATGCGCTGCGTTTCCTCCTGCGCCAGCATCGAGGACCAAAGCGCTCTTTCAGCCTTCTCACGCATGATCGATCTCCAGGGTCAGTGGTTCGCAGTCGCTAGGCCTGTATTGCTTCAACATTGCCCCAACGTGCGCTCGCCGTCCTGAACGGCTGCTGATATTTTGCTGAAATCGGCTTTCAGTGCCGCGGCCTGCGATCCCGGCTTTTCGTTGCTATTCGCTCGCCAGCGTGTCGAAGCGGGGACAGTGCGGGCGGGCGCCGACGGGGACGATCTCATAGCCGGCGGCGATCAATTGCAGCTTCATCTCATCGAAATGCCGCTTCGAGCCGCTGACGATCGCCTCCGGCGCGTAGTCCCAGCCATTGCGGGCGGCATTGGCCAGGATGTCGGCATAAAGCCGCATGCTGGCAATCTTGACGTCCGATTCCAGCATTTGCCTGCACCCGCTTGCGAATGACTGCGACGGGGAAGAAAAACCCACGATCGCGCATGCCAGTCCGATCGAAACACCTCGCATGAAAACCTCCCATGGTTACAGCCTGTTGCTGCAAGGAAGCTTGCACCTCCTGCGCCCGCGAGGGGATCGGCCAGATGCGGTGTTTTAGGTCCTGCATTTGTAGTATTTTGCCACGGCAGGCGTTGATGGCGCGTGCGCCCGCGGGCAAGGGATCTGCATGAACCACAACGCGACAGCGGCCACGTCTTCACCGTCCTCGCCGGCTCTGTCCGAGCGCGAGCGCGCCGTGGCGGAAAAATTCGCGGCCGGGCTGACCTATCGCCAGATCGGCGAGGCGCTGTTCATCGCGCCGTCGACCGTGCGCACCCATCTTGCCGCGATCTACGAGAAGCTCGGCGTGCGCAACAAGGTGGCGCTTGCCGCGCACCTCAATGGCATTGCCAGCTTGCCGCCGGACAAGCCGTCGGCCTTGCCCGGCGCTTCGCCGGTGCTGGCGATATTCCCGATCGAGTGCCTGAGCGATGAAGAGCGCTGGCGCCGCTTCGCCAACGGCCTGTCGTCGGACATCACCGTCGACCTTGCGCGCTATGCGGACCTGCCGGTCATTGCCTTCCACACCATGAAATCGCTGGGCAGCAAGCCCGCCGATTTCGTGGCCGACGGCAAGGCGCTGGGCGCCGCCTATATCTTGTCGGGCCAACTGCGCGCCGACGACACCCGCATTCGGCTGACCATCGAGCTCGCCGATGCGAGGAACGGCGTCAGCCTTTGGAGCGAGCGCTACGACCGTCCGGTCGAGGACATCTTCGCGCTGCAGGACAGCCTGACCGAAAGCGTCATCAATGTGCTCGCCGGCTGTTTCGGAGCGATCGCCACGATCGGGCGCAACGCGGTTCGCCGCAAGCCGCCGGCCAGCCTGCGCGCCTATGATCTCTATCTGCTTGGCGTCGAGCAGCACAACACCTTCAGCCGCGCCGGCAACGCGGAAGCGATCCGGCTGTTTTCACGCGCGCTGGAACTCGACCCGACGCTGGTCAGGGCCTGGACCGAGCTCGCCTACGCCTATTCGATCGAAGCCGGCAACTGCTTTGGCCGCGATCCGCAGGCATCGATCGAGAAATGGCGCGCGGCGGTCGAAAATGCGATCCGGCTCGATCCCTTCGACAGCAGCGCCTGCAACTGCTTCGGCGATCTCATGGGATGCCTCGGCGACCTCGATGCCGCGGAGCGTGCCTACAAAAGGGCCTTCGAATGCGGCCCCAACCATGCCGACACGCTGGCGCTGCTTGCCGGCAGCAAGGCGCTGGTCGCAGGCGATCCTGCCGAGGCGATCGCGCTCATCGAGCGCGCCATGCGCCTCAATCCGCTCGCTCCGCCCTGGTATTTCGGCATGCACGGCCGCGTCCTGTTCTGCGCCGGACGGCACCGGGAAGCCATCGCGGCCTTGCGCAGAAGCACGCCGGACTCGCCCAATGTGCTGATGTTCCTGGCGCTCTCCCATGCGGCGTCGGGCGACAGCGCCGAGGCGGCCGGATTCGTGGCGCGGCTCGCGGCCGAGTTCCCCGACTTTTCCGTCGAGGGTTTCATCTCGGGCTATCCCGTGACCAACCCGGGCGCCGTCAACGCCATTCGCGACGCGGCGAAGCTGGCGGGGCTGGGCTGAGGGGGAGAAGGGGAAGCGCCGCACCCCACTTGTCCAGCCTGCACCTCCCGGCATAGCCTGCCATGACCTGGGAGGGGAGGAAACCGCTTGGATACCAATGTCGTGATTGTCGGCGCCGGGCCGGCCGGCCTTGCCGTCGGCGCCTGCCTGCGCCGGGCGGGGGTGGATTTCCTTATGCTTGAAAAGGCAGCGGAGGTGGCGCCGGCCTGGCGGCGGCACTACCGGCGGCTGCATTTGCATACGGTGAAGTCCTTCTCCTCGCTGCCCTTCGTGCCGTTCCCCAGCGACCATCCGCGCTATGTGCCGCGCGAGAAGGTGGTGGCCTATCTCGACGCCTATGCCGAACGTTTCGAGCTCAGGCCGCGCTTCGGCGTGACGGTCGACAGCATCCGCCGCGACAAGGACGGTTTCCGCGTCGAGACGGGATCCGACGCGCTGACGGCGCGCCATGTCGTCGTCGCCAGCGGGAACAATGCCGAGCCCATCGTCCCCAGCTTTCCCG
>NZ_RZOS01000547.1:0-3374 GCF_004022605.1 Mesorhizobium sp. M4B.F.Ca.ET.089.01.1.1 | reverse complement strand
CCGCCGCCCGCGCCGCCAACGATGTTTGGAATGTTCAACGCGCTGCCCAATCCGCCTGCCGCCGCGGCAGCCGCCGCCGGATCGATCGTGCCACCGCCGAGCAGGCTGCCGAGGATCGCCGCGCCGCCGACGCCACCGATGGCACCGCCCAGGATTTTGGGAAGCTGACCCAACGCCGCTTGCTTCAGCGCCGCGCCCACCGCCTGACCACCAATGATACCCGTAATCACCTGAACAACGATCGCAACGAGCGTGTTCGTATCCATGTTAACAGTCCCTCCATGACTGCCAGCCTCCTCGGGCCGACCTCATCATGAGACGCTGAATTGGCCGAAAGTCAAATGCACTGGGGCTTAAATAAAAGGGGCGGCCTGAAAACCGCCCCCGTAAGACAAAAAAGTTGTGACTTATCGCTATTCTGCGGCGATCGCATGCTTTGGTTGCACTGCAGCAGAATAGTCATTCATCAGCGACTTGGCGATCTCGCCAACCTCGAATCGGTATGGACCGACCTCCGAAACCGGCGTGACTTCGGCTGCCGTGCCGGTGAGGAAGCACTGCTCGAAGCCCTCGAGTTCTTCCGGCATGATTGCGCGCTCGATCACCTCCAGGCCGCGTTCCTTGGCGAGGCCGATGACTGTGCGACGGGTGATGCCGTCGAGGAAGCAGTCGGGCTTCGGCGTATGGATCTTGCCGTCCTTGACGAAGAAGATGTTGGCGCCGGTCGCCTCGGCGACCTGGCCGCGCCAGTCCAGCATCATGGCGTCGGCATAGCCCTTGGCCTCGGCGGCATGCTTGGACAGCGTGCAGATCATGTAGAGGCCGGCGGCCTTCGACTTCGACGGCGCGGTGCGCGGATCGGGCCGGCGCCATTCGGCGAGGTCGAGGCGAATGCCCTTCAGTTTCTGCGCCGGGTCGAAATAGCTCGGCCACTGCCAGATGGCGATGGCGCAGTTGATGCGGTTGTTCTGCGCCGAAACGCCCATCTGCTCGCTGCCGCGCCAGGCGATCGGGCGCACATAGGCGTCCTGGAAGCCCTGCTTCTTCAACAGCGTGCGGCAGGCGTCGTCGAGTTCGGCGACCGTGTAGGGTATCTTGAAGCCGAGCAGGCGCGCCGATTCATGCAGGCGCTCGGTGTGCTCGGTGAGCTTGAATATCTCGCCGCCATAGGCGCGCTCGCCCTCGAAGACGGCGCTGGCATAGTGCAGCCCGTGGGTCAGCACATGAATCTTGGCGTCGGCCCACGCGACGAACTCGCCGTTCATCCAGATGAAGCCGTCCAGTTGGTCGAAAGGAACGGATGCCATGGAAACCTCCCGCGGGCGAAGGCCCGCACATCGTTGTATCGTGTGTTTCGTGTCGGCCGCGGCACGCGGCCGGGGTCCGAAAGCGTAGGCGGATATCAAATGTATGGCAAACTCAGGAAGTTCCGGAAAAACGGCTCCCCCTTGCCTTTTCGTTCGCAATCCGCCGAAAAGCTTGTCAAAAATTACCATTGCTGGGAAATTACGTCAATAGTACTGACATAATTCCCCTTCGCATGGAGACAAGATGACGGATCAGAGCAACGCCGCCGGCAAACCGATCAGGACGGCGATCACCGACGAGGACGGCATCGACTTCGCCATCATCGAGCTGCTTTTCTTTGCCTATCGCGACTTCACTTCCGATCCGGACCAGATTCTGGCCGACTACGGCTTCGGCCGCGCCCATCACCGTGTCCTGCATTTCGTCAACCGCAGGCCTGGCCTGACCGTCGCCGAATTGCTCGACGTGCTCAAGATCACCAAGCAGAGCCTGGCGCGCGTGCTCAAGCAGCTCATCGACACCGACCATATCGTCCAGTTGCAAGGACCGCGCGACCGCCGCCAGCGCGAACTTTACCCGACCGCCAAGGGCCGCGCCCTGGCCCTGGCGCTGGCGCGGCCACAGTCACGCCGCATCCATGCTGCATTGGAGGATTCCGGTGCCGCCGACCGCGCCTCGATCGAACGTTTCCTGGAAGCGATGGTCAATCCGGAACTAAGAGCGCAGATCGACATTGTGCCTGCGAAAATATCGGGGAAGAGCCATGGAGACCATTGAGAGGGTTGATCATCCGACAGTGCCGGACGATGACGCGCCGCATCTGCTTGTGGTCGATGACGACACCCGCATCCGCAACCTGCTCAAGCAGTACCTGTCCGAAAACGGCTTCCGCGTCACCGTCGCCGGCAATTCCGGCGAGGCCCGGCGCAAGCTCGCCGGCCTCGATTTCGACCTGCTCGTGCTCGACGTGATGATGCCGGGCGAAACCGGCGTCGACCTCACCAAGGCGCTCAGGGCCGAAAAGAACGTGCCGATCCTGATGCTGACCGCGCTGTCCGAAACCGACAGCCGCATCACCGGATTGGAGGCCGGCGCGGACGACTATCTGCCGAAGCCGTTCGACCCGCGCGAGCTGATCCTGCGCATCAACAACATCCTGCGCCGCGGCGGCCCGGTGGCGACGCCCAAGGTCGAGCAGCTGGTGTTCGGCCCCTACACCTTCCAGATCGCCAGGCGCGAGCTGAAGCGTGGCGGCGAGGCGCTGAAGCTGACTGATCGCGAGCAGGAGATCCTGGCGATTTTTGCCGCGCGCGCCGGCGAGACCATACCGCGCCATGAGCTGGTCGGCGACGAGTCGGACGTCGGCGAGCGCACCATCGATGTCCAGATCAACCGGCTGCGCCGCAAGATCGAGCGCGACCCGTCCAACCCGGTCTGGCTGCAGACGGTGCGCGGTATTGGGTATCGGCTCAGCGTGGAATAGATTATCTGTAAGGCCCTTTGCTGAACGGCCGTTGACGAGCGGAAGGGCGGATGGCGACCACGCAACTGGAAAGGCCGGGAAATGACGGCTTGAGCGATCGCGCGATGCGAGTGCTGAAAGCCATGTCGCGCGCCTGGAACCGTTTCTGGCGCCTGGTCGCGCTATACATGCCGAAGCGGCTCTACGCCCGCTCCCTGATCATCGTCATCGCGCCGATGATCCTGCTGCAGTCGGTCGTCGCCTTCGTCTTCATGGAGCGCCACTGGCAGACCGTGACGCAGCGCCTGTCGCAGGCGACCGTGCGCGACATCGCCGCCATCATCGACATGATGGAAACCTATCCGCACGATGCCGACTACGCCAACATCATCCGCATCGCCCAGGATCGCATGCAGCTCAAGGTCGACCTTTTGCCGCCCGATCCGCTGCCGCCGCCCGGACCGAAACCGTTCTTCTCGATCCTCGACGAGATCCTCTCGGCCGAGATCACCCGCCAGATCAACCGGCCGTTCTGGATCGACACCGTCGGCAATTCCAACATCGTCGAGGTCCGCGTCCAGCTCGAAGGCAAGGTGCTGCGCGT
>NZ_RZOS01000546.1:0-3410 GCF_004022605.1 Mesorhizobium sp. M4B.F.Ca.ET.089.01.1.1 | reverse complement strand
AGCATGAACTGGCCGAGGTCGGCGGTGACCTCAACGCCTTCTGGAACCGGCATCGCCAGAGCGGGGAAAAATTCGCCGAATGGCGCGGCACCACCGCCTTCGCCTTTGCCCCGACCGGTCCCGGCGTCGCCGACTTCCGGCGCGGTGGTCGATCCCGACTATCGCCCCCGCAACGTCGACGATCTGTTCGAGCCGACCAGGGTTTTGCGCGGTTCCGCGGTCGAGACGCAACAGCTCGCAGGGCCAGTCCACCGGCTGCGCGGCCGTTCCGGCGGCGGCATCGTTCACATGCGCAGTTTTTTGGCGCGCCGGACGCGCATCGAACGCGAACTGCGCGAGGCGCAGCGGCCCGAGCTGGAAAACCGTCATCCGCGAGGTCGGGCCAGATGGCACGCGCGACACCGCGTTTTTTCGACTCCAATCCCGACTGGTTCGATTTCGTGCCGCGCGAAAGCCGCTTTTTTGTTGCCTGGGAGCGATCGAGTGCGGCCGCCGACCGCATCTTTGCGCACTGGGCCTTCGACATCCACGACCTCGAGGATCGCGGCCGGCGCGAGATCGGTTTTATTCCGCGGCCGCTTAAAATGCCGACTGAGCGGCTGCTCGCCGACGAAGGCGTCTCCGTGCACCGGCTGATGGAACGGATCAAGGCGATCGACACCGAAATCGATCTGCCCTTCGCCTGGTTCTTTCTGATGACCCACGACCATTGGTTCGATCCGAATGTCGGTCACGCGATCGCCGCCAGAAGCTCAATGTCGCGATCACTCGCCAGGCACCGGTGCGGGTCGCCTAAGGAAGCCGATAAGAATTTGCGCGGGACGCTTGGGTAAGCAGGAGCTGTGCTTGGGATAAGCACGCTTTGTCCGCAGACAAAACCGCCGAATTATGTAGCATATTCAGTTGCATGAATCACATCATGTAATGCTATCCTGGGACCATTAAGCTTTTGTTAACTTTAAATTTCTTGCCCGGGCGAACGAATCGGACATAATGACGGTTGCATGGCGCTTTTACGTCAAAAATCGTTTTTAGAGAGTCTCGATCGAATGAACGTGAGTTCGCCCGTTCCTACGAAAGTCCCGCTGCTGTTCGAGAAAAGTATCCTCGATCAGGGCGACCAGATATCGAAGAAGTTGCACCTGCTTTCGATGCAGCGCTTCCCTCCCCATGCAAAGAAAAATCTTCGTTCGTTCTCGCTGGCTGAGGTTGCCACGTATCTGGGGGTGTCCCAGAGCCATCTGAAGAAACTGCATCTGGAAGGAAAGGGACCGGTGCCTGAAACCTCGACGTCGGGCAGACGCTCGTACACTGCTGAACAGATGCTTGAGTTGCGCCAGTATCTCGACCAGTACGGTCGATCCGATGCCCGCATGTATGTTCCCCATCGGCGGCCGAGCGAGAAGCTTCAGATTTTGGCTGTGGTTAATTTCAAGGGGGGCAGCGGGAAGACCACTACCGCTGCCCACCTCGCCCAATACCTGGCACTTACCGGGCACCGTGTCCTAGCTGTCGATCTCGATCCGCAGGCGTCGCTTTCTTCGTTGCATGGGTTCCAACCTGAACTCGACCAGACAAGATCGCTTTACGACGCGATTCGCTATGACGACGAGAGGGTGCCTCTCTCGGAAATCATCAAGCCGACGAATTTTCCGGGCTTGGACATCGTCCCAGCGAACTTAGAGCTGCAGGAATTCGAATACGACACGCCTCTAGCAATGACGGACAAGTCTTCGAATGTGGGCAGGGCGTTTTTCACGCGCATCTCGAAGGCATTGATGGAAGTCGACGATCGCTACGATGTCATAGTTATCGATTGTCCGCCGCAGCTTGGCTACCTGACGATCACCGCACTGACCGCGGCCACCTCAGTGTTGATCACAATCCATCCGCAAATGCTCGATGTTATGAGCATGGGCCAGTTTCTGCTGATGCTCGGGAACATCCTGGAGCCGATCAGGGCGGCCGGTGCGGAGGTGAATCTGGAATGGTATCGCTATCTTGTTACTCGATTCGAACCCACGGATCAGCCGCAAGCGCAGATGGTGGCGTTCCTGCATACGCTGTTCGGCGAATTCATTCTCAAGAACCAGATGTTGAAATCAACGGCGATTTCCGATGCGGGGATTACCAAGCAGACCCTCTACGAAGTCGAAAAGAATGCGATGACCCGTTCCACATACGAGCGAGCAATGGAAGCCTTGGACGTCGTAAACGGCGAAATCGTAGCTTTGATTCATGAAGCATGGGGGCGTTGACTTTGTCTGCTGACAAAAGTGGATATTTGCCGAATGTATTCAATGGACTACGCGCTATCTGGAGGTAAAATATGGCACGTAAGAATCTTCTTGCAGGCCTGGTAGAAGCGGAGGCCGACGACCGGGCGTCACCAGCCTCCGCTGCGGCATATCCGATCCGCGGCGCGTCAAAATCCATGATCCGCTCAGTCAACGAGTTGGCAAAGCAAGCGGATGCGTATCTTGAGGGGGAGCATGTCGTCGAACTCGACCCAAGCGCAGTCGATGGCTCGTTCGTTTCCGACCGCCTGGGCGACGACGAGGAACAATATCAAGAGCTGCTGGAAGCGATTAGGGAGAGAGGGCAGGATTCTCCCATACTTGTCCGTCCGCATCCGAGCTCAGACGGCCGCTACATGATCGTCTTTGGCCATCGCAGAGTCCGAGTCGCCCGCGAACTGGGACGGAAGGTGAGGGCAGTCGTCAAGGAGATCGACGACAGGACCCATGTAATTGCCCAGGGTCAGGAGAATTCCGCTCGGGCAAATCTCAGTTTCATCGAGAAGGCGATGTTCGCAAAGCGCCTTGAGGATTTGGGGTACGACAGAGATGTGATCTCGTCAGCATTGGCCGCGAACGCCGCTGCGGTCTCGAAGATGGTATCGGTTGTCACCAGAATTCCCGCATCTGTGATCGGTAAGATTGGATCAGCTACGTCTGTAGGCCGCGAGCGGTGGGTTGAGCTGTCTCTGCTCGCCGGCAAGAAATCCGAAGTGGTTAATGCAATCTTGTCCGAACCAGAATTCGGTGAGCTGGAGAGCAACGAACGCTTCGAAAGGTTGCTAGCAGCCTTGAATGCTAAGGGGAAGCCGGTTCGCAAGGTAGCCATTAAGTCCCAAGCACAGTCCTGGGTCCCCGAGGACAAATCAGTTAGCGTCAGCGTCAAGAAGGCAGGCAAGGCCATCACGATCGCCGTGAAGGAGATGGACGGCAGCCGCTTTGGGACGTGGATTTCCGATAATCTGGGCAACCTTTATGAGGCGTTCAGAAAGTCGGAGAAGACATCAATAGGAGACTGAAACCGCAAAAGAAAAAGGCCCCCGAACGTCACCGTCGCGGAAGCCCTTCTCGTCTGTCGCAAGCTGAGAATCGCATTTCCCCGAATCACTGTCA
>NZ_RZOS01000545.1:0-3410 GCF_004022605.1 Mesorhizobium sp. M4B.F.Ca.ET.089.01.1.1 | reverse complement strand
ACAACGCGCATATCCAGGATCTGACGGTGACGACCCGCAGCCGGCTGGCGCCGTTCCGCCGCGCGCAGTTCATGCTGCCCGGCCGGTTGGCCAAATCCTGGCAGGAACACGATCTGATCGTCACCGCGATCATGCGCGGCGACGGGGCGGCGGCGGGCAAGGCGGCCAGGGATCATGTCTCGATCGTCAGCGAGGCGAGCGCGGTGTTCGCGGCCGTAGAGCCGGTGACCTCCGTGCTCAGCCGATCTGCGCGTCAATGATCTCGACGAAGCGCGCGAAGAGGCCGGCCTGCGATTTGATCTTGAGCTTGCGGTAGATGTTGCGGCGGTGGACCTTGACGGTTCCCGGCACGATCCTCAGCGCCCGCGCGATCGATTCCGTCGAGTGGCCCTGAAGCACGAGGTCGACCACCTGCTTTTCGCGTGAAGTGAGCGACAGGCTCTTCCAGATATGCGCGCGGTCGAACTCGCTGGGAACAGCCGCCGCCTCGCCGCGTGGCGAGGCCGCCGGCTCGTCGGCCGGCAGGCCAGGCCAGCGCAGCCTGACGAGGCTGATCACCGCCGGGGCCATGTCGCGCAGCAGCCTGGCGTCGGCGGTGCCGAACGGACCCGAGGCCCGGAGCCGCATCAGCGAGAGCACCAGCGCGTCCTTGCCCTGCAGCGGGACGAAGAAGCCGACCTCCTCGGCGAGCTTGGTCTGGCTGTAGTAGGAGCGGTAGTATTCGCTGGCATAGAAGCGGTCCGGCGCGAGCTCTCGCATGCGCCAGAAGCCTTCCTTGCGCTCGACCGCCGCGTGATGGAACGGGTCGAGCAGATAGGGGCCCTCCTGATAGAGCGCGACGAAGACGTGGCTCTCGGCCGGGGAGAACGTCTCGAACAGCAGCGGCGGGCGGGCAGCCCCGCGATAGCCGAAGACGACACAGTGATCGAAGCCGACATGGCCGCGCAGCCAGCCGACCATGGCGCGGCCGAAATGATCGCCGCCGGCCTCGCGCGTCGCGGCGATGACGGCGCCGAGCCCATTGTAGTCATCGCTGCGGGAAACGGCCATTCATACCCCTCTAAACGATAAAATAGATCAAATATACCACCTGCGAGGTATATACTAGCCGGCATTGGCTCTGGTAGCGTTTCGAAATCAACTCGCCCTGGAGCCCGCCTTTGACTGCAGTGCCCGATATCGAGTTTCGCGCGGTCACCAAGCGCTATGGCGCGGTTACGGCGGTCAGCGGCATCGACCTTGCCGTCCCGCCATCGGCCTTTGTCGCCTTGCTCGGGCCGTCCGGATGCGGCAAGACGACGTGCCTGCGCATGATCGGCGGCTTCGAGCAGCCGAGCGAAGGCCAGGTGCTGATCCGCGGCCGCGACATGGCCGGCACGCCGCCCTACCGGCGCCCGGTCAACATGGTGTTCCAGCAATACGCGCTGTTCCCGCATCTCGATGTCGAGGACAACATCGCCTACGGACTGCGCCAGGCGAGGCCCAGGCTGTCATCGCGCGAGATCAGCCAGAGGGCGGGCGAGGCGCTCGCCATGGTGCGGCTCGCGGGCTATGGCCGCCGCAAGATCCACGAGCTTTCCGGCGGCCAGCAGCAGCGCGTGGCGCTGGCGCGTGCGCTGGTCAACAAGCCGGCGGTGCTCTTGCTCGACGAGCCTCTGGCCGCGCTCGACAAGAAGCTGCGCACCGACATGCAGATCGAGCTGCAGAACCTGCAGCGCGAGATCGGCATCACTTTCGTTCTGGTCACGCACGACCAGGAGGAAGCGCTGTCGATGAGCGACCTCGTCTGCGTCATGAATGGCGGGCGCATCGTCCAGCTCGGACAGCCGAACGAGATCTACGACGAGCCTGCCGACCTCTTCGTCGCCGATTTCGTCGGCAAGACCAATCTGTTGAGCGGCACGGTGGCGGGCCTGTCGGGCGACCTCGTCGATGTCGCGCTGGCCGACGGCTCGGTGATTTCCGCGCGCAAGCGGGCGCCGCTCAGCCGAGGCGAGGCGGTGTCGTTGTCGCTGCGGCCCGAGACGCTCAGTCTCGGCGCGGCCGGAAGCGGCAGCCTGAAGGGCATCGTGCGTAACCGCATCTTCCTGGGCTCGACCGCCGAATATGCGATCGAGGTCGAGGGCATCGGATCACTGCTCGCCAAGGCCGATCACCAGATCGGCCGCGACAACCTCTTCAAGCCGGGCGAACCCGTCGCCATCGGCTTTGCCGCCGGGGCGCCGCTGGCGTTTCCGCAACCCAAGAACAACGGGACCAACCAGAGGGAAAACCACCATGTCGAAATCCTATCGTGACGGACTGCCGATAAGCCCCGAGAAATTCGTCGACCAGCTGATGCGCCTGAAGCGCGGCTCGATCGGCCGGCGCGAATTCCTTGGCCTCACCGGCCTCGGCGTCGCCACCGCGGTGATGGCGCGCGAGCTCGGCATCATGCCGACGCCGGCCTTCGCCGCCGAAAACCTCGGCGACCGCATGTCGATCGCCACCTGGCCGAACTATCACGATCCGGCGACGTTCGAGAGCTTCAAGGCAGAGACCGGCGTCGCCGTCGAGGTCAACGTCTTCGGCTCGAACGAGGAGATGCTGGCCAAGCTGCAGGCCGGCGGCTCGGGCTGGAGCCTGTTCGTGCCGACCAACTACACGATCTCGACCTACAAGAAGCTCGGCATCATCGAAGCGCTCGACATGGCCAAGCTCGGCAATTTCGACGGCTCGCAGGAGGATGCCCGCTTCACCGCGGAAGGCACGATCGACGGCACGACCTACGCCGTGCCGAAGAACTGGGGCACGACGGGATTCTCGGTCAACACCAAGAAGCTGACCAAGCCGATGTCGAGCTGGAAGGAGTTCTGGGACACCGCAATGGCGGAAGGCGACGGCCGCACCATGGTGCACGACTACCAGCTGACCACGATCGGCAATGCGCTGAAATATTACGGCTATTCGTTCAACTCGCTGAAGCAGGACGAGCTCGCCAAGGCCGAGGAACTGCTGCTCAAGGTCAAGCCGCATCTGTTCGCGGTGTCGAGTGACTATCAGCCGTCGATGCGCGCCGGCGATGCCTGGATGACGATGTGCTGGACCAATGACGGGGCGCAGCTCAACCGCGATATTCCCGAAATCGCCTATGTTCTGGGCAAGGAAGGCGGCGAGATCTGGACCGACTTCTACGCCATCCCGAAGGACGCGCCGAACAAGCCTGCCGGATATGCGCTGCTCAACTACCTGATGAACCCGAAGGTGGCGGTGAAGGAGCATCTGGCCAACGGCGCGCCCTCGACCGACGCGCGGGTCAACGCGCTGCTGCCGAAGGAGGTGCTGGACAATCCGATCCTCTATCCGGCGGCGGACCTGTTGAAGCCGCTGGAGTTCGGCGCCGCCGCGACGCTCACCGCTCCGGGGCGAGC
>NZ_RZOS01000544.1:0-3420 GCF_004022605.1 Mesorhizobium sp. M4B.F.Ca.ET.089.01.1.1 | reverse complement strand
CCCCCGCCGGCCCCATCAGCCCGACCATGCGGGCGAAAGCCTCGATGACGGGTTTCGCCTTGTCGAAAGCTGCCTGCTCGCCGCCCACCATGACGGTGAGCACGCCGTTCTCGGCGCCGGCCTGGCCGCCAGAGACCGGCGCGTCGAGGAAGGAGAAGCCGCCCCTTCGGGCGGCTTCATCCAACTCGCGCGCGACCTCGGCCGATGCGGTGGTGTTGTCGATGAAGACGGAGCCCTTCTTCATCGAGGCGAAGGCGCCCTTGGCACCGGTCGTCACCGAGCGCAGGTCGTCGTCATTGCCAACGCAGGAGAAGACAAAATCCTTGCCGTCGGCCGCTTCGGCCGGCGTCAGCGCCAGCTTTCCGCCGTGCTGGCCGACCCATTGCTCGGCCTTGGCCGTGGTGCGGTTGTAGACGGTGACGTCGTGGCCGCCCTTGTTCCTGAGGTGCCCGGCCATCGGATAGCCCATGACGCCAAGACCGAGAAATGCCACCGATGCCATGAGCTTGCCTTCCAAAACGGGAACCAGATTTTGCTGGCGCAAGCTCTAGGCCATGCGGTGAATTCGTCAAGGCGCGGAGCGCTCGATCGACTGGTGCAGAAAGGCGGTTTCGATCAGCGCTTGAGGTGAATGGTGATCCGACGTTCGATCCATTCGATCGCGTGGCGCAGCACCTCGACAATCACCAGATACACGACGGCGACCCAGATATAGGCCTGGATATCGAAGGTGCGCGCGTAGGTAAGTTTTGCCATGCCCATCAGGTCGTACACGGTGATAATGGCGACGATCGCGGACGCTTTGATCATCAGGATAAGCTCGTTGCCATACGGCCGCAGCGCGACGACCAATGCTTGCGGCAGGATGATCTTCCACAACGTCTGCAATTTGTGCAGGCCGAGCGAAGCGGCACCCTCCCATTGGCCCCTTGGCACGCTTTCGATGGCGCCGCGTAGGATTTCAGCCTGATAGGCAGCCGTGTTCAGGGCAAAGGCAAAGACGCCGCAGTTGAACGCCTCACGGAAGAAGCCCCACAGCCCAACCATTTCGAGTTGCGGCTTGAACGAGCCGACCCCATAATAGACCAGAAAAGTCTGGACGAGCAGCGGCGTTCCGCGAAAGAAATAGACGTAACAATAGGCAAGACCTGACAAGACCCGGTTCTTCGACATGCGTGCATAGGCGACTGGAAGTGACAGTATGGCGCCAAGGACAATCGAAATGCCAACCAGCGAAAGCGTGACGCCGAGCCCTTGCAGGTAGCTCGGGCCGTACTTGGCAAAGAGTTCGCTGTTCCAGGCGAAAGCCAGATAGGCGATAATGCCGCCGCCAGCGGCAACCCAGACGCCTATCAGCACGTAGCCGACAATTCGGGAACGCGGCCAGCCGCGTGCTCGCGGGGGCGGCCGTTCCACAACGTTTTTGGCGTCGGCCGCAACGCTCATCGCCGCGCGTCCCGCTGGGCAAGCGAGCGCTGTATGGCGCCGGTGGCAAAGGATGAAATAACCGCCAAGATAAGAAATACCGAGGCGGCCACACTGAAGAACAGGAATGTGTGTTTGGTGACGCGTGCGGCCACGCCAGCCTGACGGAGCGTTTCAGCCAAACCGACCACCGACACCAGCGACGTGTCCTTGAGCAGGCTCAGCCAGCAATTCTCCAGGCCCGGAAAGGCGATGCGAACCAATTGCGGCAAAATCACTTTGCGCATCGTTTGCCCGTATGAAAGGCCAACTGCATAGCCGCCCTCATATTGGCCCTTTGGGATGGCCCGGAACGCTGAAAGGAATACCTCGCTAGCATAAGCCGAAAAGATGATGGCAAGCACGATCATGCCGGCGACGAAGGCGTTAACGTCGATGGTCGCCTCGGGTCTTACCAGTCTGATGAGATATTGCAGGATCAGCGGGCCGCCGAAAAAAAACAGAAACAGCGTCACCAGTTCGGGCAATCCACGGAAGATCGTCGTGTAGATGTTGGCGGCGATGCGCAGCGAGGGTTCCTCGGATTGTTTTCCCAGCGCTACGAAAAAGCCAATCGTCAAACCGATTGGAAGAGTTGCGAGAGCCAGAAGAACCGTGACAGCAGCACCTGAGGCGATGTCGTCGAGCCAACCATCAGGCCCCCAACTGAGAAGCGTCCATACGCTCTGCTGCATCCGCCTGCCTGTCCCCACTTGCCTGAAGACCGTGCATCACTCCTGATGCACGGCATCCTCGTGGGAACGGCGGGAACATCCCCCCCGTCCCTGTCGTCAATCCCGGCGGGTCAGGAATCGCCGCCGTAGACGTCGAACTTGAAGTACTTGTCGTTGATTTCCTTGTATTTTCCGTTGGCGCGGATCGCGTCGATCGCGGCATTGAACTGGTTGACCAGGTCGGTCTCGCCCTTGCGTACGGCAATGCCGGCGCCCGGACCGTGGATCTCGACGACCGGCTTGATCGCCCCGATCAGCTTGCAGCAAGCGCCGTCGGGCGAATCCAGCCACTGCTGCAGCACGACGATGTCGTCATTGGCGGCGTCGAGGCGGCCATTGGCGAGGTCGAGCTGATATTCCTGCGCGGTCGGATAGGGCTTCACCGTGCTGTCGGTGTAAGTCTTGGTCGAATAGTTGAAATGCGTCGTCGAAGCCTGCACGCCGATCGTCTTGCCGGCCAGGTCTTCCTTGGTCACACCCTTGATGTCGCTGTCCTTCGGCGCGACGATCGCCGGGGGCGTGTTGTAGTATTTGTGGGTGAAGTCGACCTTCTCGGCACGTTCCGGCGTGATCGACATCGAGGCGATGATGGCGTCGAACTTGCCGGCCTGCAGTGCCGGGATAATGCCGTCCCAATCCTGGGCTACGAAGGTGCACTTCACCTTCATCTCGTCGCAGAGCGCCTTGGCGATGTCGACGTCGAAGCCCACGAGCTGGCCGTCGGCGGTCAGGTTGTTGAAGGGCGGATAGGCTCCCTCCGTACCGATCCGCAATGTCTTTTCCTGAGCCTGGGCAACGCCAAGTGTCAGCAGCGCGGCCGATGCGGCGAGCGCGATACGCAGTGCAATACGCATGTTAGTCCTCTCATATTGTCCGGGCCGCTGTTCCGTGCGGCTCTGTGAGCGGTGCTTTTGACCGCCCGCTGGCGGCGATACTCCCACTCTTTCCCCGAAAAAAGCAACTGCAAAACAGTAGGCTGCAGGCTTGGCAGTTGCGGCCGAAGATGACGCTAGGTTAGAGGCCGGGAACAAGTTTAGCGGCGGCTGAAAGTTATTTCGCCGACGCGCTCAGCGCCGCAGACCCGAGACGCCTTCGACGAAGTCCGCTATCGATGCGACGTCGTCGAGATCGAAGACCGGCAGGCTCCCGCCTTCGGCGGCGAAGTCCGCGGCAATGGCGACGATGTTGGGATCGCTGGCCGACAGCGGCGTCCTGTCCTTGG
>NZ_RZOS01000543.1:0-3436 GCF_004022605.1 Mesorhizobium sp. M4B.F.Ca.ET.089.01.1.1 | reverse complement strand
GGTGAAGTCGGCGGTGCTGCTGGCGGGCCTGAACACGCCGGGCATCACCACCGTGATCGAGCCGGTGATGACGCGCGACCACACCGAAAAGATGCTGAAGGGATTTGGCGCCAATCTGACGGTCGAAACCGACGAGCGCGGCGTGCGCCACATCTTCATCGAGGGCCAGGGCAAGCTCAGCGGGCAGACGATCGCGGTGCCTGGCGACCCGTCCTCGGCGGGCTTCCCGCTGGTGGCGGCGCTCATCGTGCCGGGCTCGGACATCGTCATCGAGAACGTGCTGATGAACCCGACTCGCACCGGCCTGCTCCTGACGCTGCAGGAGATGGGCGGCCGGATCGACATCCTCAACCCGCGCAATGCCGGCGGCGAGGACGTCGCGGACCTGCGCGTGCGCTCTTCGGAGTTGAAGGGCGTCACCGTGCCGCCGGAGCGGGCGCCGTCGATGATCGACGAGTATCCGGTGCTGGCGGTTGCGGCGAGCTTCGCCGAGGGCGAGACGCTGATGCAGGGGCTGGAAGAGCTGCGCGTCAAGGAATCCGACCGGCTTTCGGCCGTCGCCAACGGGCTGAAGCTCAACGGCGTCGACTGCACGGAAGGCGAAGCGACGCTTGCCGTGCGCGGCAGGCCGGGCGGCAAGGGGCTGGGCAGACACCCCAACGGGCCGGACACGACGGTAAAGACGCATCTCGACCACCGCATCGCCATGAGTTTCCTCGTCATGGGGCTGGCGAGCGAAAAGCCGGTGACCATCGACGATGCCAACATGATCGCGACGAGCTTTCCGGAATTCATGGGGCTGATGAAGGGGCTGGGCGCGGAGATCGAGTGATGGCGATGAGCTTGAGCCGACCTGAGACGCTGGCGGGACAGCGCCCCCCTCTGTCCTGCCGGACATCTCCCCCACAGGGGGGGAGATTATCTGTCGCCGCGGTTTTCGCCAAAAACCAACGTCGCAGAATTGAGCGAGGCGCCCAAACCTTCAATCTCCCCCCTCGTGGGGGAGATGTCCGGCAGGACAGAGGGGGGCGCGAAGGATCGCCGCGCTTTTCGTTGGCCCGCCAATGACCCACACCTTCACCATCGCGATCGACGGGCCGGCCGGCGCCGGCAAGGGCACCCTCGCCCGCCGGCTTGCCGACCACTACCGGCTGAACCTGCTCGACACCGGCCTGACCTATCGCGCCGTCGCGCATGCGCTGTTGCAGCTCGGCCTGCCGCTCGACAATGTCTCGGCGGCGGAAACCGCGGCGCGGCAGGTGGACCTTTCGAAACTCGATCGCGCCGTGCTGTCGGCGCATGCGGTGGGCGAGGCCGCTTCCAAGGTCGCCGTCTTCCCGACTGTGCGGCGCATCCTGGTCGAAAAGCAGCGCGCCTTCGCCAAAACGCCGCCGGGCGCCGTGCTCGACGGGCGCGACATCGGCACCGTCGTGTGCCCCGACGCCGACATCAAGCTTTATGTGACGGCAAGCGCCGAGGTGCGGGCGAGACGCCGGCTGGCGGAGATCGAGAGCATCGGCGGCAGCGCCGATTTCGCCACCATCCTGGCCGACATCGAGCGGCGCGACGAGCGCGACATGGGCCGAGCCGACTCGCCGCTCAAGCCGGCCGCCGACGCGCACTTGCTTGATACGTCCGAAATGGCTATAGAGGCCGCGTTCCTGGCGGCCATGGCGATCATCGACGACGTCCTGGCCAAGAGAAACAAAGCCTGAGCCGGGTTTTTCCTCGTGTTTCCGTTGCCGGAGGCGAAGAAAATACCCATATCGGGCACGAACCAGCCTGCCAGCATTCTTCATGCGCCGGACTTGCCGCTTTGAGCGGCCAAGGGCTCTTCAGCCCGGAACGCCGGCAGGCTCACGCAACGCTAACCCACGGCGCCCGTCCCGCTCGATATGCGGGGCACTTCAGGAGAAACAATGTCAGCTGCTAATCCGTCTCGCGACGATTTCGCGAGCATGCTCGAAGAATCATTCACCGCCGGCCATTCCGGCGAGGGCCAGGTTGTCCGGGGCACGATCACCGCGATCGAAAAGGACATGGCCATCATCGACGTCGGCCTCAAGGTCGAAGGCCGCGTGCCGCTGAAGGAATTCGGCGCCAAGGGCAAGGAGTCGTCCCTCAAGGTCGGCGACACCGTCGAAGTCTATGTCGAGCGCATCGAGAACGCGCTTGGCGAAGCCATGCTGTCGCGCGAGAAGGCGCGCCGCGAGGAGAGCTGGGTGCGCCTCGAGGAGAAGTTCACCAAGGGTGAGCGCGTCGAAGGCGTCATCTTCAACCAGGTCAAGGGCGGCTTCACCGTCGACCTCGACGGCGCCGTGGCGTTCCTGCCGCGCAGCCAGGTCGATATCCGCCCGATCCGCGACGTCTCGCCGCTGATGCACAATCCGCAGCCCTTCGAGATCCTCAAGATGGATCGCCGCCGCGGCAACATCGTGGTGTCGCGCCGCACCGTGCTCGAGGAGAGCCGCGCCGAACAGCGTTCGGAAATCGTGCAGAACCTCGAAGAGGGCCAGGTGGTCGAAGGCGTGGTCAAGAACATCACCGACTACGGTGCGTTCGTCGACCTCGGCGGCATCGACGGCCTGCTGCACGTCACCGACATGGCATGGCGCCGCGTCAACCATCCGACCGAGATCCTCAACATCGGCCAGACGGTCAAGGTGCAGATCATCCGCATCAACCAGGAAACCCACCGCATCTCGCTCGGCATGAAGCAGCTCGAGAGCGATCCGTGGTCGGAGATCGGCACCAAGTTCCCGATCGGCAAGAAGATCAAGGGCACCGTCACCAACATCACCGACTACGGCGCGTTCGTCGAGCTGGAGCCGGGAATCGAGGGCCTCATCCACGTTTCGGAAATGTCGTGGACGAAGAAGAACGTGCATCCCGGCAAGATCCTGTCGACGACCCAGGAAGTCGACGTGGTGGTGCTCGAGGTCGATCCGGCCAAGCGCCGCATCTCGCTCGGCCTCAAGCAGACGCTGGAGAACCCGTGGGAGGCCTTCGCGCGCACCCATCCGGTCGGCAGCCAGGTCGAGGGCGAGGTCAAGAACAAGACCGAGTTCGGCCTGTTCATCGGCCTGGAAGGCGACGTGGACGGCATGGTCCACCTCTCCGACCTCGACTGGACCCGTCCGGGCGAGCAGGTGATCGAAGAGTACAATCGCGGCGACGTGGTCAAGGCGCAGGTGCTCGACGTCGACATCGAGAAGGAGCGCATCTCGCTCGGCATCAAGCAGCTGGCCCGTGACACGGTCGGTGAAGCGGCGACTTCGGGCGAACTGCGCAAGAACGCCGTCGTCACCTGCGAGGTCATCGGCGTCAAGGATGGCGGTCTGGAAGTGCGGCTGGTCGACAGCGGCATCGAGACCTTCATCAAGCGCTCCGACCTCAGCCGCGACCGTGACGAGCAGCGCCCCGAGCGCTTCACCGT
>NZ_RZOS01000542.1:0-3440 GCF_004022605.1 Mesorhizobium sp. M4B.F.Ca.ET.089.01.1.1 | reverse complement strand
CCGCCACCCATGACGATGCCGTTGATCAGCGCGACGTAGGGTTTCTTGAATCGCTTGATGCGGGCGTTGAGGCGGTATTCGTCGGCGAAGAAATCGACCGGCGGCTGCCCGGCGCGGCCGGCCTCGTAGACGTGCAGGATGTCGCCGCCGGCGCAGAATGCCCTGCCCTCGGCCTTGACCACCACCACATCGACGCCGTCGTCACGCTCCCAGGCATCGAGCGCCTTGCCGAGCGCCTTGACCATGGCGTGGGTGAGAGCGTTCAGCGCCTGCGGCCGCGTCAGCGTGACGACCCCGGCCCTGCCCAACCGCTCGAAGCGAATTTCGTCGCCTCCGCCAAAATCCATCGTAAGAGAATCCTCCCCCGCGCATGCGGGACTGAAGTGCTAAAGGCTGGCGCACATGTCCGTCAATGGCAGGAGGGGATCGCCTTCGTATTGGCGGCCGCCGGCGGCTGGTGCTACGAAGCGGCAGTCCTCGCGGAGAAGCGGGGAGCAATGGCAGGATCCACAAGCTGCCTGACGGACTTCGGGGGGAGCCATGTCCGCATTTTGGCATCTCGGCATTGCAATCATCGGCCTGCTCGCCGCCGTGCCGGCGCCGCGTGGCGCCATGGCCGCAACGATCGACGACCTCTATCAGTCGCAGACCATCGTCACCGGCACCGGCGAGGTGAACCGACAGATCGGTTTCAAGGATTGCCTGGACCGGGTGCTGGTCAGGGTTTCCGGCGATCAGCGCCTGCCGGCAAAGCCGGAGATGGCGGCGCTGCGCGACAAGGCGGGCGATTTCGTCGACAGCTTCCGCTACCACGACCGGCTGGAAGGCATCCCCGTGCATGACGAGCAAGGCACCCATGACCGGCCGCACGACCTCACATGCCTCTACAAGCCCGCCGTGCTGGACAAGGTGCTAGCGCAGCTCGGCAGCAAGCCTTGGCTCGGCGAGCGGCCGCGCCTCGCCATCCTCCTCAGCGCCGAGCAGGGCGAACGCCACTTCGTACTGACGGCGAACGACGGGCGCGGCGAGGCGATGCGCGACTCTTTCGTCAACGCGACGGGGCCGTTGCTGATGCGCATCGCTTTCCCGCCGACCGAGCTGGTTTCCGGCATGGACGAAAAGGCGCTGCGCGCAGCCGACATTGCGGGGCTCGATCAACTCGCGAAAAAGGCGGGAGCCGATCACGCGCTCGCCGGCAGCATCGTGTGGAGCGACAAGGACCTGGGGTGGATCGCCGACTGGCGGCTTGGTGATGGCGGCAAGACCTACCGCTGGCAAGTGCGCGGCGTCAGCTTCGACGAGGCGTTCCGTGTCGCTATCCGGGGTGCGGCACAGGTTCTATCGGGCAATGGCCAACCCTGAGGGCTGGCACAATCGTGTCGCATTGGTCTGCGGTGAGTGCCCGTGTTAAAACCCGGCCAAACGAGAGTTTTGGCGATGAACAGATTCACCCCCGCAAAGCCTGCCGGCGCGCGCAGCGTCGATGAGATCACCGGCAGCCGGCGGCTGAGGCGCATGCGCAAGGCCGACTGGTCGCGACGCCTGGTGCAGGAAAACCGGCTTTCGGTCGACGACCTGATCTGGCCTATTTTCGTCGTCGACGGCAAGCAAGTGCGCGAGCCGATCGCCGCCATGCCCGGCGTGTTCCGCCTGTCGCTCGACCTCGCGGTCAAGGAGGCCGAGCGTGCGGCCAAGCTCGGCATTCCGGCGATCGCCACTTTTCCCAACGTCGAGCTTTCGCTGCGCGACCAGACCGGCTCGCACATCCTCGATCCGGAAAACATCATCAACCGCACCACCCGCGCCATCAAGCATGCGGTGCCGGAGATCGGCATCATCACCGACGCCGCGCTCGATCCGTTCACCAGCCATGGCCATGACGGCATCCTGCGCGACGGCATCATCGTCAATGACGAGACCGTGGAACAAGTGGCGGCGGCGGCCGTCATCCAGGCAGCGGCCGGCGCCGACATCATCGCGCCGTCGGACATGATGGACGGCCGCATCGGCGCCATTCGCGACGCGCTCGACGCCAATGGTTTCCAGGACGTGGCGATCATGTCCTACGCCACGAAGTTCGCCTCCGCCTTCTACGGCCCGTATCGCGAGGCGGTGGGCACGGCCGGCCTGCTCAAAGGCGACAAGAAGACCTACTATCTCGACCACGCCAATTCGGACGAAGCGCTGCGCGAGGCCGAGCAGGACCTCGCCGAAGGCGCCGACATGCTGATGGTCAAGCCCGGCCTGCCCTATCTCGACATCATCCGACGGCTGAAGGACGAGCTGCAGATGCCGACCTTTGCCTACCAGGTGTCGGGCGAATATTCGATGATCAAGGCGGCCGCCGCCAATGGCTGGATCGACGGCGAGAAGGCGATGCTGGAATCACTGCTCGCGCTGAAACGCGCCGGCTGCGACGGCATCCTGACCTATTTCGCGCCGGAAGTGGCGGCGATGCTGAAGGGATAGCCTTCCCGAACATCGGCTTGCGGGGGACGGCCGCTGGCGATTGGCTCGATCTTACGGAACAATTCCGCCTGCCGGCCCAACGGCGCGCGATGCGTCGCGCTCGTCTTTGGCCGCCCGAAAACTCCGCTTGCAATTCGCAATCAGTCTGCTACATAACAACCGCTTGCAAATTACAACTGGTTATGAGGAGGCAGTCATGTCGAAACTGCGAGTCAACGCTTTCACCCTGTCGCTCGACGGCTTCGGGGCCGGCCCTGACCAGGATCTCGCCAACCCACTCGGTATCGGCGGCGAGAACCTGCACAAATGGATGATCGGCACCCGCTTTTTTCGCAAGGTTGTGATGGGCCAGGACGGCGGCACCACCGACACGGACGACGTGTTCGCGGCGCGCAGCTTCGAGAATGTCGGCGCCTGGATCCTGGGCCGCAACATGTTCGGACCGATCCGCGGCGACTGGCCGGACGACAGCTGGAAAGGCTGGTGGGGTGACAACCCGCCCTATCACGTGCCGACTTTCGTGCTCACGCACCACAAACGCGCGCCGATCGAGATGGAAGGTGGGACGACCTTCTATTTCGTCACCGACGGCATCCATTCGGCGCTGGAACAGGCCAGGGAGGCGGCCGCCGGCAAGGATGTGCGCGTCGGCGGCGGCGTTTCGACCGTCCGGCAGTATCTGCAGGAGCGGCTCATCGACGAGATGCACCTTGCGATATCGCCAGTGCTGCTCGGCAAGGGGGAGCATCTTTTCGCCGGCCTGGACATGCCGGGCCTTGGCTACCAGTGCACCGAGCAGGTGGCGACGCCCCTCGCCACGCATGTTGTGATTGGGCGGGCGTGACTACAGCTCTTTCTCCCCGTTTGACGGGGAGAAATGCCCGGCACGGCAATGAGGGGCAGCGTTGCCGGTTGGAGATTGGCGATAAGCCGCTGACCGCGAACTAAGGCTCAATCGCTGGCGTCGGCGC
>NZ_RZOS01000541.1:0-3444 GCF_004022605.1 Mesorhizobium sp. M4B.F.Ca.ET.089.01.1.1 | reverse complement strand
TGCTGAAGCAGAAGCGCGCGTGGAAGGACAAGCCGGTCAGCCGCGTCGTCTTCAACGCCATCACCAAGTCTTCGGTGCTGGATGCGATGGCCAATCCGCGCCAGATCGACGCGCCGCTGGTCGATGCCTATCTCGCCCGCCGCGCCCTCGACTATCTGGTCGGTTTCACGCTGTCGCCGGTGCTGTGGCGCAAGCTACCCGGCGCCCGTTCCGCCGGCCGCGTCCAGTCGGTGGCGCTGCGCCTGGTCTGCGACCGTGAATCCGAGATCGAGCGCTTCATCCGCGAGGAATACTGGCAGATTGCCGCCATCCTCGGCACGCCGCGCAACGAGAATTTCGAGGCGCGGCTGACCGCGTTCGAGCGCAAGAAACTGCAAAAACTCGACATCGCCAACAAGGCGCAGGCCGACGACATCAAGGCGATGCTCGAAGGCGCCACCTTCAAGGCGCTGTCGGTCGAGGCCAAGCCAACCAAGCGCAACCCGGGCCCGCCCTTCACCACCTCGACGCTGCAGCAGGCCGCCTCGTCGGGTCTCGGCTTTTCGGCCACCCGCACGATGCAGGTGGCGCAGCGGCTCTACGAAGGCATGGACATTGGCGGCGAGACCGCCGGCCTGATCACCTATATGCGAACCGACGGCGTGCAGATGGCGCCCGAGGCGATCGACGCCGCCCGCGATGCCATCGTCAGCGAATTCGGCGCAAAATACCTGCCGGAGAAGCCGCGCTTCTATACGACCAAGGCCAAGAACGCCCAGGAAGCGCATGAGGCGATCCGCCCGACCGATTTCAAGCGCACGCCGGCTTCGGTCCGCCAATATCTCGATGCCGACCAGGCCCGCCTCTACGAGCTGATCTGGAAGCGCGCCATCGCCAGCCAGATGCAGCCGGCCGAGATCGAGCGCACCACCGTCGAGATCGAGGCGGTCAACGGCGCTCGCACAGCGGAACTGCGCGCCGTCGGCTCGGTCGTGCGCTTCGACGGCTTCATCGCCGCCTATACCGACCAGAAGGACGAGGACGCGGAGGACGAGGAAAGCCGCCGCCTGCCCGAGATCCGCGCCGGCGAGCAGCTTGCCCGCCAGGCGATCAACGCCACCCAGCACACCACCGAGCCGCCGCCGCGCTATTCCGAGGCGTCGCTGATCAAGAAGCTGGAAGAGCTGGGCATCGGCCGCCCGTCGACCTACACGGCGATCCTGAAGACGCTGGAAGACCGCGACTACGTCACCATCGACCGCCGCAAGCTGGTGCCGCAGGCCAAGGGCCGCTTGCTGTCGGCCTTCCTCGAGAGCTTCTTCGAGCGCTATGTCGAATATGATTTCACTGCCTCGCTGGAAGAAAAGCTCGACGAGATTTCCGACGGCAAGCTCGCCTGGAAGGACGTGCTGCGCGACTTCTGGAGGGATTTTTCCGGCGCGGTCGACGACATCAAGGAACTGCGCGTCACCGACGTGCTCGATGCGCTCAACGACGAGCTGGCGCCGCTGGTGTTCCCGGCGCGTGAGGACGGTTCGAACCCGCGCTTCTGCCCGAAATCCGGCACCGGCAACCTGTCGCTGAAGCTCGGCAAATTCGGCGCCTTCGTCGGCTGCTCGAACTATCCCGAATGCTCCTTCACTCGCCAGCTCGGCGATGCCGCCAATCCCAATGGCGAGAACGGCAATGGCGAGGACGGCACCAGGCTGATCGGCAAGGATCCCTACACGGCGGAAGAGATCACGCTGCGCAGCGGCCGTTTCGGCCCCTATATCCAGCGCGGCGAAGGCAAGGAGGCCAAGCGCTCCAGCCTGCCTAAGGGCTGGGCCGCCGAGCAGATCGACCATGAGAAGGCGCTGGCGCTGCTGGCGCTGCCGCGCGACGTCGGCAAGCACCCGGAATCCGGCAAGATGATCTCGGCCGGCCTCGGCCGCTACGGCCCCTTCGTGCTGCATGACGGCACCTACGCCAATCTCGACAGCATCGAGGACGTGTTCTCGATCGGCCTCAATCGCGCCGTCTCGGTGATTGCGGAGAAGCAGTTGAAGGGCAAGGGCGGCCGCAACGGCGCAACGCCCGCGGCGCTCAAGGATCTTGGCGACCACCCCGACGGCGGCGGCAAGATCGTCGTGCGCGACGGCAAATACGGGCCCTACGTCAACTATGGCAAGGTCAATGCGACGCTGCCCAAGGGCAAGGATCCACAATCGGTGACGGTCGAGGACGCCCTGGCGCTGATCGCCGAGAAGGAAGCCAAGGGCGGTGGCGGCAAGAAGCCGTTCCGCAAGGCGGCAGCGGCCGGCAAGCCGGCCGCCAAGAAATCCCCGGCCAAGAAAAAGGGATAGGGCGTGGCGCGCAGGATCTCCGGACGAAGCCACGGCGATCCGCGCACCGCCGACACGAGGGCCAAGGTCCGGGACGATTACCGCCCGTCGCGTGAAGAAATCCTGCGCTACATAGCCGAAAATCCGGACCGTTCCGGCAAGCGCGAGATCGCCAAGGCGTTCGCGCTGCGCGGCGATGACCGCATCTGGCTGAAGGATCTGTTGCGCGACCTGCAGGACGAGGGCCTGCTGACCAGGGAACGCAAGCGGCTGACCCGCGCCGGCGCCCTGCCTCATGTCGCCGTGCTCGACATTTTCGGCCGCGACGGTGACGGCGTGCTCCTGGCGCATCCGAGCGAATACAGCGGCGCCGGCTCGCCGCCGGTCGTCTCCATCCGCATTTCGCGTGGAAGCAATGGCCCGGCGCCCGGCATCGGCGACCGCGTCCTCGCCAAGACCTTCCCGACCGACGATCCGGCTGGCCCCGCCTATACCGGCCGGGTGATGAAGATCTTCGAGAAGCGCAGCGATGCCGTGCTCGGCGTCTTTCGCGTCCTCAAGGACGGCACCTTGCGCATCGAACCGGTGGAGCGGCGCCAGCCCGAACTGATCGTCGACAAGGAGTTCCAGAACGGCGCCAGGAATGGCGACCTGGTCGAGGTCGAGCCCGCGCGGGCGTCCCGCTACGGGTTGCCGCGCGCCAAGGTCCTGGCGGTGCTGGGCTCGCTGACCAGCGAGAAGGCGGTCTCGATGATCGCCATCCACGCGCATGACATCCCGCACATCTTCCCGGCCGACGTCATCGCCGAGGCCGATGCGGTGAAGCCTGCGGCGCTTGCCGGCCGCGAGGACTGGCGCGACCTGCCGCTGATCACAATCGACCCGGCCGACGCCAAGGACCATGACGACGCGGTCTTCGCGACGCCTGATACCGACGAGAAGAACCCCGGCGGCGTTCTGGTCACCGTGGCGATCGCCGACGTCGCGGCTTACGTCCGCTACGGCACCGCGCTCGACCGCGAGGCCCTGAAGCGTGGCAATTCGGTCTATTTCCCGGATCGCGTGGTGCCGATGCTGCCGGAGCGCATCTCCAACGATCTCTGCTCGCTGCGCGAGGGCCAGGACCGGCCGGCGCTTGCCG
>NZ_RZOS01000540.1:0-3445 GCF_004022605.1 Mesorhizobium sp. M4B.F.Ca.ET.089.01.1.1 | reverse complement strand
GACCACGTCGGGCCAGTTCCTTGTCGAGGTCGTCGAGCAGGAGGTTACTCAGGAGGGGCGAGAGCGGACCGCCTTGCGGGGTCCCCTCGTCCACCGGACGGACCAGGCCATCCTCCATCACCCCCGCATTGAGGAATGCACGGATGAGTTTGAGCGCACGCTTATCGGACACCCTCGCGGCAACGCGCGCCATCAGGCTATCGTGATTAACCCGATCGAAAAATCTTTCGAGGTCGAGGTCAACCACGTAGCTGTAACCCTCGGCAATGTAGCATTGCGCTTGGGCTACTGCCTGATGGGCAGAGCGTCCCGGGCGGAAGCCGTAGCTGTGCTCCGAGAACGTCGGGTCCCACTGCTCTTGGAGGACCTGCAGCAGGGCTTGCTGGATCAGTCTGTCGACGACGCAAGGTACGCCGAGTTTTCTGACCCCGCCGTCCGGCTTGGGGATTTCAACCCGCTTGACCGGCTGCGGCTGATAGGTTCCCTCGAGCAATCGAGACCGAATGCTTGGCCAGTGCTCACGCAGGTAGCCCTTGGCGTCGTCGATGGTCATCCCATCCACGCCTGGACCGCCCTTGTTGCTTCGAACGCGTTTCCACGCTGTTTCCAGATTCTCTCGGCTACATACCGTCTCCATTAGCTGTTCTGTCCAAGCCGGGCTTTCGGGTGCCGACTTCGCCACGAGTGGTTCGGCCCCTTGGTAACCGCTGACAGGGGCTTCACCCCGGTCCCTCGGTTCCAAGGCCAATGAATACTGGGTCTTCTGCCGCTTTCCACTCATGAGTTGCCAGTCCTACTTGCCATTTCCAATCGTTCGGGCCTTCGGTCATCGTTTCCGGCTCGTCCTATCCGTTTGCTCCGCCTTTCGGCCTTGGAGTGCCTCACTAGCCTTGCCGACAGCATCACCTACTACGCCCTCTGCTGACTCCTGCATCACGGTCAGGTCACCTTGCGGTTCCCTCAGTTCCGAAGTCGGAACATGACGCAGGCCTCCCCAGGTAAGTTCAATCGCCTTCCCCGCGCACCTGCCGGATCTACAGCCCTGCCCCTTGATGGATATGGACTTCGCGAAACGTTGCCCGCTCGTCCGGCCAGGGATGCCTCACATCCGGTTTCTGTTCGTCAGGTCGCGGTTTTGCTCCACGCTTCCTTCAGACACCACCTCGCGGTAATGCCCTTGCGCTTTGCTAAGCCTTCACCTCCATCAGGTTGGCTAGGGGACTTTCACCCTCAAGCGGTTGAACATGCTGGGCACACAACGAACCCGCTGCGCGGGAAGGCGCGTATTTCGACGGATGCGCGATGACGCAGACGCCGGTGCAGCATTGAGCAGGATTGGATAAGGACCGAGCATGATGCTCTTCTGCCGGTGGTGCTCAGTCGAGACGAGGTTGCACGACTGCTCAACGCCACCACCTGTTTGAAGCACCAGGGGCGCTGTCGGTGGTCTATGGCGCGCCGGTGATTTCGATGGAACGCCCATCATTCCTCGCCGACCTGTCACGAGTGTCGTGGTGGGGCCTTCGGCTAAACCTCGAATCCTGCGAAGATGTTTGGGAGGTGGAGGAGAGACTTCAGTTGGCCGCGCGATCAGCAACCGTTACCATTCCAGATGTAGAGGCGATGTCCGATGAAGAATTGGCCGAATTCGCCTTCATGCGCGACGGTAAATGGAGCAATCACACGAAGGCTCTACTGCGCCGGTTTAAGACCGAACGTCTGAGTCTGAACCGAGCATGGGCGGCGACTTGGCACGGTTGGTCATGTCCATGCTGCAAGCGCACGAAGCCGCAGATTGCGCGGCTCAATTCGGCCGGGGTACTCCTATGCGAGCTTGAAGTGCATCACGATCACCTCGCCGATTGGGCTGGGAAGCTGTTCGAGGAATTGAACCCACTCACCGAGGACAAGGAATTCGCCGTTCAACGGTCAAAGGCCAAGACCGCCTTGCTCCAGTTTGTCGAGCGGTTCGAACGGACGCCCGTCTGCATTGACTGCAATCTGGCGGACAACAGGGCGAAGACGCTCATCGGTAAGGAGGTCGATGAGAACTTCACGTTCTCGCCGAAGGAAATAGCAACCTTCATCAATGTCACGGACAACCACGTTCATGGGATCGACGTGGACAAGGCTCGCGAGATTTGGACACGCGTGAAGCCGGATTTCGAAGATCGACTCGACTTCACGGAGCGCATGGCGAAGCGGTTCGCAAACGGAAAGAACCGCCGCGAGATTGCACCGGCGCGGGTGAATTTCTGGATGGATGAAACTTCGCTCCTCTGGGACCAGTTTTCCCGCGCCACACCGGGTCACGGGAATAGCTTCGGCTGGAGGTTGATCGAACGATCCGTCTCCAGAGACGCGGTAGGTAAGTCGGCCAAGCCTAAGGTGATCATTCCGGGCAAACCGCCTACCGATGAAGAGTACGCACGGGTCAATATCCAGAACAGGGAACAGAAGCATTGGCCGAAGGTCGGCGACGACTGGAAATGCGGATGCTGCCAGCGATCAAAGCGGGAAATATGCCGCAAATCCAGCAACTCCGGGAAATGGACGGCGAGAATCCATATCCTGTACGACTGGATCGCCGAGGAAGACCCGAGCGCGCTCTATTGGCGTGGAGCTGAGGCCATTGCGCACATGGTCATCGGAAGCCATGTCCCGGTGCTCGTCTGCCAAGACTGCCGGGAGGTTCAAACTCAGGCCAGCAAGCTTACGGGGCTAAGTTCGTGGTCCCTCACCGTACAGGACATCAACGCGGCGATCGTCAGCGTGACGCCTTACCAGCGGCACGAGGTGGACGAGGAGTTGGCGAAGGAGGCCGCTGAGAACAACCGCGAATTGGTTGCGGCCGTGACCGAGTACCACGACCACGAGCGGGATGCCCGTGCCAAGCTGGGTCGCGCCAAATGGCTCGCTAAGCTGCACAGGTGTTCGGTTGAAGACATCATCCCGACGCTTGCCTTCGAGTATGCCGAAGCCGTCGAAGTCGAGATGGACGAAGGCCAAGCCTACATCACATGGCTTCTCGCAGAAGGGCAACGTTTTGAACAGTTGCGTTCTGCGGAGTAGATAACCGTCGCCTCGCGGAATGCGACCCGCCTCAGCCCGCTTTGCAGGCGACCACGTCTCCTCCTTCAAGCGGCAAGTAAAAATTACGCGCATCCCCACAATTCACAACTGCCCGTGACACTTGGGGATTTCCCGCTTGTTTATGCTTTGTTCCTAATCATGTGCTATGTACATTGCACCATGAACCGAGTCGGAGACTTTGGACCGATGAAGAAGTGTCATGAAGAGTGGTACAAGCTGACAGGTGAAACCAAGCCGAATGCTGCCAACACAGCATTGCCTCCTATCCGCGTCCTCGACCTGCCCGGCTTTCAGGGAATTGAAGACAAACTTTGCATCTACACCCCGACCCGTGGCGCGCTGTCTCCAGAAA
>NZ_RZOS01000053.1:0-21704 GCF_004022605.1 Mesorhizobium sp. M4B.F.Ca.ET.089.01.1.1 | reverse complement strand
GACGGACTGCGCGGTATGGGCGATGACCGCATAGGGCTTGCCGTTGCGCACCGGCGGGCCGAGCACCAGCCGCGGCGAGTTCATCAGCACGCGCGGCGCGATGCCGGCGAGCGAAACGATCTCATAGGAGCGGGCGGAAGCGTCGCCGACGAAGAAGCGCCGGCCGGCTTCGCCCCAGCCGGCCGTGGCCAGGAAATCGCGCATCGCCAGCGAGCGCGCCGCGCGATCGATGGCAGCGCCCTGTCCCGACAGCTTCGCCAGGCGGCCGTCGCCCTGGTGGACGAGCTCGATCCAGACCGTCCCATCGGGCAGAGCGGCTTCGGCGCGTTCCGGCCATTCGACCAGGGCCGCCCCGCCTTGCGCCAGCGCGTCGTCGAAGCCGAGTTCGTCGAGCTCGCTCGCCGAAGACAGGCGGTAGAGATCGAAATGATGCACGGGAAGGCGCGTCTCGTAGCTCTGCACCAGCGTGAAGGTCGGGCTCGGCACGTCGAGGCCGGCATCGTCGGCCAGCGCCCGGATGAGCGCCCGCGCCAGCGTCGACTTGCCGGCGCCGAGATCGCCCTTGAGCGCCAGCACGTCGCCCGGGCGCAGCGCCATCGCCAGGTCTTCACCCAGCCTTGCCGTGGCGGCTTCGTCGGCGAGAAAACGCTCCAGCCCTGCCATGAGGCCCGCTACTCGGCCGCGGCGCGAATGCCCGAAGGCGCGGCGGGAAAGGCGCAGATGACGGTGGTGCCCTGGTCCTTGCCGGTCTCGATGCGGACGCTGCCGCCATGCAATTCGACAAAGCTCTTGACGATCGACAGGCCGAGGCCGGCGCCGCGCCGGCGCCCGCCATTGGTGCGCGGCTCGAAGCGGCGGAACACCGAATCCAGCACATCCGGCGGCATGCCGGGCCCGTCGTCATGGACGGAGAATTCCACGCCCTCGGCGAGCTGGCGGCAGGCGAGGGTGACCGTGCTTGCTTCCGGCGCATAGTTCGCGGCGTTGCTGAGCAGATTGTAGAGGATCTGGCGGATGCGGGTCTCGTCGCCATGGAAGCTCTTCGGCGCCGCCGCGGCGTCGACCTTGAGCGTGATCGAGTGCTCCTCCAGGCGGTCGGCGACCAGCTCGGCGGCGGCGGCGATCGTCCGGTCGACGCTGACCTCGGAGATGTCGAGCTGCATGATGCCGGCATCGACGGTGGCGAGATCCAGTATGTCGTTGACGATGGTGAGCAGCACCGAGGAGGACGAGCCGACATGCTCGACATATTCGCGCTGCTTCGGCGTCAGCGGCCCTGTCGCGGGCAGCGACAGCAGCTCGGTGAAGCCGATGATGTTGGTCAGCGGCGAGCGCAGTTCGTAGGAAACGTGCTGCACGAACTCGTTCTTCAGCTGGTCGGACCGCTCCAGCGCCTCGTTCTTGTCCTTCAGCGCCCGCTCGACATTGACGCTGTCGGTGACGTCGACGAAGGTCATCATCACTTGCCCGTTGGGCAGATGGATGACGGCGTAGCTGAGCACCGTGCCGTTGACGAGTTCGCTCTGGCCATGGCGGTCGCGGCGTTCGTCGTCGAAACCGGTGATGGCGGCGACGAAGCCGCCCCACGGGCTGTCCTTGGCCCGCCGGTCGCAGAGGTCGCGGATCGCCGAGACATGGACATTGGGCTTGACCACGTCCTGGTCCAGCCCCCACAGCGCCACGAATGCCGGGTTCGACAGCCGCAGCCGACCGTCCGGACCGAACACCGCGACACCTTCGGCGAGATTGTCCAGCGTTTCGCCCTGCACGCGCACCGCCGTCTGGTAGCGGCTTTCGAGATCCATCTTCTCGGTCAGGTTCTCGAACACCCAGGTGACGCCGCCCTTGGGCTGCGGATTGGCCACCACGCGAATGGTCTTGCCGTCCGGCAGGTGCCACCAGTGCTCTTGCGATTCGACCGCGCGATAGGCGCCGAGCAGGCCTTCCTTCCAGCGCCGCCACTCCGGCTGTTCGGCGATCTTGCCCTCGCTGCGCAGCCGGTCGAGCAGCAGGGCATTGTCCGGTGCGCTGTGCAGGAAGCCGCTGTCAAGGTTCCACAGTTTCTGGAACGCCTGGTTGAAGAAACGCAGCTTCTCGTTGGCGTCGAAGATGGCGACCGCTGTGTTGAGCTGGTCGAGCGTGTCCGCGTGGCTGCGCACCGTCCGCTCATATTCGCCGCGGATGGTCTCGGTGGCGCTGGTGTCGCAGGCAAGCCCGGCCGAGCCGTCGGCACCGGCGAAATCGGTCACCGAGAACATGCGGCGATCGCCTTCGATCACCGTCGACAGCGTTTGCTCGAACACCGGCCGCGCCTTGTGCTGCTCGGCGATCTGTTCGCGCGCCTGGCCGCCGAGGAACTCCTTGGCCTCGCGCACCGCGGCTTCGGCATTTGGCGCCTCGACCGCCTCGGCATAGGCGCGGTTGACCCATTTCAGCCGCCCGTCAGCGGCGCGCAGCCAGGTCGGCATCTTCAGCGCGTCGAGCAGGCCGAGCATGGTGTCGTAGTCGGCGCTGAGCCGCTGGTTCTCGATCTTCAGCCTTGCCTGGCCACGCAGCGTTTCAGACAGCGAGACGAAGCGCACCAGCACATGTGCCGCGCTCTTGCGGCCCTGCACCTCGAGCGGAACCCCGGCCTGCGTCTCGATGACGAGATCGAAGGTCTTTGCCTTTTCCCGCAACGCCGCCACTGCATGCTCGAGCGCGGCGGCCGAACGCGGCATCAGCCAGCGGCCGAAGGCGAGGAAGGCGGCGCGGTCCTCGGGCGCGCCGCTCTCCAGCGGCAATGTGCCGATGAGTTCCGGCTTCTTGTTCTCGGAAGCCCACACCACGACGCGCTGGTCGCGCAGATTGAGCAGCGCCTCGGAGCGCTGCAGCGCCGCGTTGACGTCGGCGATGCGGGTCCTGAGCTCGGCGTTCTGAGCCGACGTGCGGGCTCTTTCGCGGATCAGGAAGATGGCCGAGACAAGGGCGGCCCCCATGACCCCGGCGAACATGGCGAGCTGCATGACCTCGACCGTGCTGACCGATAGTCCGGCCGATTGCGCGACGCCGGCTTCGGCATGCGCCGCAAGGCCAAGCAACGGGCTGCAAAGCGCCGAGCCGGCAAGCAGCGCCGCCATGCGGACACCGGCACGCCGCAGCAAACGCCCGCCCCTGACGGCGGAGCCCGATCTCACCGAATCGCTTTGGCCGCCGGAAACGGCCTGTCCCGCGCGAGGCGGGTTTTCCCCCGGCATGTCTTGGTCCTCTTCGCCGCCTGAATGCAAGACCGCCCAGATTGCGTATCCCGGCCCTCGTCCCCCGGACCGCGAATCACAACAATAACGCCTGCTGGAATCGGCGTGAAGAATCATTCGGCGCAAAAATAAAGCCGGGCGAAAGTCAATCGCCCGGCTTCAATATCTAGTGGTAATTTTCGTTTTGGTTAATAGCGGTAGTGTTCCGGCTTGAACGGACCTTGCGGCGTCACGCCAATATAGGCGGCCTGCTCGCCTGACAGTTCGGTCAGCCGGGCGCCGAGCTTATCGAGATGCAGGCGCGCGACCTTCTCGTCGAGATGCTTCGGCAGCACATAGACCTGGTTCTGGTACTGGCCGTGCTTCGAGTAGAGCTCGATCTGCGCCAGCACCTGGTTGGTGAAGGACGCCGACATGACGAAGCTCGGATGGCCCGTGGCGTTGCCGAGATTGAGCAGCCGACCTTCGGACAAAAGGATCATCCGCTTGCCGTCCGGGAAGGTGATCATGTCGACCTGCGGCTTGACATTGGTCCATTTCAGGTTGCGCAGCGACGCCACCTGGATCTCGTTGTCGAAGTGGCCGATGTTGCCGACGATCACCATGTCCTTCATCGACCGCATGTGGTCGAGGGTGACGACATCCTTGTTGCCGGTGGTGGTGATGACGATATCCGCGGTCGGCGCCGCGTCCTCGAGCGTGACCACCTCGAAACCGTCCATCGCCGCCTGCAGCGCGCAAATCGGATCGACCTCGGTGACCTTGACGCGGGCGCCGGCGCCCTTCAGCGAGGCCGACGAGCCCTTGCCGACGTCGCCATAGCCGCAGACGACCGCGACCTTGCCGGCCATCATCGTGTCGGTGCCGCGGCGGATGCCGTCGACCAGCGATTCCTTGCAGCCGTATTTGTTGTCGAACTTCGACTTGGTGACGGAATCGTTGACGTTGATCGCCGGGAACGGCAGCAGGCCCTTCTTCTGCAGCTGGTAGAGCCGGTTGACGCCGGTGGTCGTCTCCTCGGTGACGCCGCGGATCGCTTCCTTCTGCTTGGTGAAGAAGCCGGGCGAGGCCTTCAGGCGCTTCTTGATCTGGGCGAACAGGATCTCTTCCTCTTCGCTGCCCGGATTGGACAGCACATCCTCGCCGGCCTCGGCGCGGGCGCCGATCAGGATGTACATGGTGGCGTCGCCGCCATCGTCGAGGATCATGTTGGAGGTGCCGCCATCGGCCCACTGGAAGATCTTGTCGGTGTATTCCCAATAGTCCTCGAGCGTCTCGCCCTTGATGGCGAACACCGGAATGCCGGCTTCGGCGATCGCCGCCGCGGCATGGTCCTGGGTCGAGAAGATGTTGCACGAGGCCCAGCGGATGTCGGCGCCCAGCACCTTCAGCGTCTCGATCAGGACCGCCGTCTGGATCGTCATGTGCAGCGAGCCGGTGATGCGCGCGCCCTTGAGCGGCTTCTTGTCGCCGAACTCCTCGCGGCAGGCCATCAGGCCCGGCATTTCGGTTTCGGCGATCTCGATCTCCTTGCGGCCCCAGCCGGCAAGCGAAATGTCGGCGACCACATAGTCCTTGCTACCCGTCATGGCAGTGCTCCGGTGTGATTTGTCTGTGACACGCGCCGGCGCCTGACGGCGCGTGGAAGGGCGCGGATTGCCGGCCTGACTAGCAGATCGGCATCCAAACGACAATGGGATATAAAGAAATCTTTATTCGTGCATGTCTTTGCGCCGATGCATGTCGCCCAAAAGTGTGCAGCGGTTTTGGGGTAACGACATGCATGAAGACAAAAAGCTCGTCGTCAGCATTCCTCGCCGAAGCGCCCGGCGACCAGCTGCTCCAGCGCGTCGATGGCCTGCAGCGCTTGCGGTCCGCTGGCGGTGACGCGGATCGAATAGCCCGGGCTTGCCGCCAGCATCATCAGGCCCATGATCGAGGTTCCGCCGACCGTGACGCCGTCCTTCTCGACATGGATGGCGGCATCGAAGCTGCTGGCGACCTGGACGAATTTCGCCGAGGCGCGCGCATGCAGGCCGCGCTGGTTGATGATCGGAAAATCACGCACGAGCTGGTCCTGTTCCGGCGACAGCGCGTTCATTTGCTGCTCAGGAGCTGGCTGGCGACGTTGATGTATTTGCGCCCCGCGGCCTGCGCCTCGTCGAGCGCGGCGGCCATGTTGTCGCCCTTGCGGATCGAGGAAAGCTTGATCAGCATCGGCAGGTTCATGCCGGCGATGACCTCGATGCGGCCGGATTCCATCACCGAGATGGCAAGGTTCGAGGGCGTGCCGCCGAACATGTCGGTCAAGACGATGACGCCGGCGCCGGTGTCGACGCGCGCCACGGCGTCGACGATGTCGCGGCGGCGCTGCTCCATATCGTCTTCGGCGCCGATCGCCACGGTTTCGAAATTGTCCTGTGGCCCGACGACATGTTCCACGGCATGTCGGAACTCCGTGGCCAGCTGACCGTGCGTCACGAGCACGAGTCCGATCATTCTTTGGTGGCTCCCGTCATCGCCGCTTCACAGGCGTATTTTATGCTCGCCAGCCATTCCAGGCGGCGGGAGCGCTATCTTGTCGACGCGCGGCGCGTTGACAAGCCCAAAATTGCGCAGGCCCGGGCCATTTTGACGCATTGCAGCAAAAAAGCCGAAGCGGATCATAGAAAAGGCGCGATGGAGAGCCGCGCCATCACGGCCGGCAGGGCGGTCGCCGCATTGCGCTCGGCAAGGTCGACGCGCGGCACCGGGCAGCCGGCGACCGGTTCGCGGATTTCTTCCTGGAAACGCGCCATTTCCGCCTGTGGCACCAGCCGCACATTGAGGTCGATCACCGCGCCCGGCTCGAATGGCAGCGGCCGCGGAATGAAGCCGGGCACCTCGGCGAGGCCGGCGATGGTCGCCGGCACGCGGCACACCAGCCGCCCGCCATGCGCCATGGCCAGCAGCCTGTCGTCGCCGACCAGCCGTGAAAACAGGCCGCGCGCGCGGCAATGGTCGATCAGCGTCAGCGCCAGCGTCGTCTTGCCGGCGCCGGACGCTCCGGTGATGAGGACGCCGCGCTCGCCGATCAGGATAGCGGTTCCGTGGATGTTTTCGGGCTTCGCGGCGGGATCGGACATGATGGCGTCGGAAGTCAAGCTTCGGCCGGCAGCGTCACCACGAAGCGCGCGCCCTTGATCTCGCCGGGCTTGGTGCCGGGGATGTTTTCCGCCGTCAGCGTGCCGCCATGCGCCTCGACGATCTGCCGGCTGATCGACAGGCCAAGGCCGGAATTCTGGCCGAAGGCCTCGCCGGCCGGACGGTCGGTGTAGAAACGCTCGAAGATGCGGTCGATGTTGTCGGCCCGGATGCCCGGCCCGTTGTCGTCGACGGTGACGATGTTGAGCTTGCCGGCGCGCGCCAGCGAGATGGTGATATGGCCATGCTCCTCGGGAACGAAGGAGCGGGCATTCTCGATCAGATTGGTGATCACCTGGCCGATCCGCAGGTCGTGGCCGGTGACGACATAGCCTTTGACGCCTTGCGGCAGCTTGGCCACCTTGAGCTCGATCTCGACCGCCTTCTTGTTGCGCGTCGTCTCGCGCGAGACGGCGACGAGGTCGGTGATGAAGGTCTTGAGGTCGACCGTTCCCGCATCCTCGCGCGCCAGCTCGGCGTCGAGGCGCGATGCGTCGGAAATGTCGGTGATCAGCCGGTCGAGCCGCCGCACGTCATGCTGGATGATCTCCATCAGCCGCCCGCGCGAATTCTCGTTCTTCGCCAGGGGCAGCGTCTCCACGGCGCTGCGCAGCGACGTCAGCGGGTTCTTCAGTTCGTGCGAGACGTCGGCGGCGAAGCTCTCGATCGCCTCGATGCGGGCATAGAGCGCGTTGGTCATGTCGCGGACCGCGATCGACAAATTGCCGATCTCGTCCTGGCGGTCGGAGAAGTCGGGGATTTCCTCGCGGTTCTTGACGCCGCGCCGCACCCTGACGGCGGCGGCGGAAAGCCGGCGCAACGGGTTGGCGATGGTCGAGGCGAGGAGCATCGACAGGATGGCGGTGACAAGTGCCGCAATGCCGAAGACGCGCAGGATCGCCTTGCGCTCGGCGGAGACGATCTTGTCGATGTCGCCGCCTTCGGTCGACAGCATCAGCACGCCGAGCACGGCACGGAAGCGCTGGATCGGGACGGCGACGGAGACGATCTGCTCGCCCTGCTCGCTGATGCGCACGATGGTCGAGGGGCTGCCGGTCAGCGCCTTGACCACTTCCGGAAACGCCGCGCCGTTGCCGCCGGGCTGCTCGTGGTAGACCGGCAGGTCCTTGTTGCGGAAGAAGTCGAAGACGAACTTTTCGACGCGCTCGACGATGCCCGGCTGCTCGTCGTCGACCGGCGGCAGGTCGTAGCGCAGGATCTGGCCGCGCGAATAGAGATGGCGCGAATCGAGCAGCAGGTTGGCGTCGCGATCGTAGATGCGGGCGCGCGTGCGCGTCGGCGAGATCAGCCGCCGCAGCACCGGCGCGACCCGCTCCGGATTGATCGGGAAGTCGAGATTGTCGAGCTGGTCGGAACCGGGGCCCAGGCTCTCGCCCGCCTGCAGCTCAAGCAGCTTTTCCGGATCGATGCTGATCGAATCGGTCTCCACCGTCGCCGACGCCGCGATCGCGCCGGCGATGATCTCGCCCTGCGTCATCAGGCTTTCGACGCGGGCATCGATCAGCCCGTCGCGGAAGGTATTGAGATAGAGGATGCCGGTAACAAGCACCGCCAGGCCGGCAAGGTTGAGGAACAGGATGCGGCGGGTCAGGCTGGAGAAGATGTGATGGCCGAGGAAACGGCGCATAGGCACAGTGATCTTCGACAGGAATGCGGGCAGCATCCGGGACGGCCGCCTGACGGCGCCCGCCCTTCTGTTCCGCTCTACGTCCACTGCCATCGAATAGCAGCTCCCGGCCTGTTCCTACGCATGTCGTTGACCCAAACCGCCGTACACCGTCGAGCGGCATGCATCAACTTACGCCTCGCGGAACCGGTATCCGACTCCGTAAAGGGTTTCGATCATTTCGAAGTCGTCGTCGACGGCCTTGAACTTCTTGCGCAGCCGCTTGATGTGGCTGTCGATGGTGCGGTCGTCGACATAGACCTGTTCATCATAAGCCGAATCCATCAGCGCATCACGGCTTTTTACCACGCCGGGACGCTGCGCCAGCGAATGCAGGATGAGGAATTCGGTGACGGTCAGCGTCACCGGCTCGCCCTTCCAAGTGCAGGTATGCCGCTCCTGATCCATGACCAGCTGGCCGCGCTCCAGCGAGCGGGCCTGCTGGCTGGGCTGCTTGGCGGCGGCCTCGCGGGCGCTGGTGCGGCGCAGCACCGCGCGCACCCGCTCGACCAGCAGACGCTGCGAGAACGGTTTGCGGATGAAGTCGTCGGCGCCCATCTTGAGGCCGAAGAGCTCGTCGATCTCGTCGTCCTTGGAGGTCAGGAAGATCACCGGCAGGTCGGATTTTTGACGCATCCGGCGCAAGAGTTCCATGCCGTCCATGCGCGGCATCTTGATGTCGAGGATGGCGAGATTCGGCGGCCGCGCCGCCAGGCCTTCCAGCGCCGACGCACCATCCGTGTAGGTTTCGACGCGATAGCCCTCGGATTCGAGGGCGATCGACACCGACGTCAGGATATTGCGGTCGTCGTCGACAAGCGCGATTGTTGCCATTTCAAGCGGCTCCCTCATGAGCTGTCCCTTCTTTCGTCGAGAAGGGGCTTTTGCAGGACAAATTAGGTACAAAATGTGGCATAGGCTCCGCGCAGTGTCACGCACAGCGTGCCGGCGGCCGCATTCGCACCCCTACGCGGATTGGACGAACAAGGTTTGCCAATCCTTTGGGCAACCACTGTGATTTTTTGCACATATAAACGATTTAAACAACTTTCAAATTTTTTAAATCGATTAAAGATTTGATATCATTCGGGTTTTCTGGTTCTGACCCTCTCAGCCCCGGCATCGGGGCGCCGGTCATCCGCCGGCCAGACGCGGCAAAGCAAAGCCAGATGCGGCAAACGAAGAAGGAACCCTTGATGTCGGAAGCCGGCAAACGCAATCCCGCATGCCCCCTCGATCTGAAGACCACGGGCACGGTACGCTATAACTTCGGCGCCGCCGCGCTGTACGAGGAAGCGATCCGCCGCGGCGAGGCCAGGCTCACCGCCCATGGCGCCCTCGTCGCCGAGACCGGCCAGCATACGGGACGCTCGCCCAAGGACAAATTCGTCGTGCGCGACGGCGCCACCGAACCGCATGTCTGGTGGGACAACAACAAGGCGATCTCGCCGGCGCAGTTCGATGCGCTGCTGGCAGATTTCCACGCCCATGCGGCGAACAAGGACCTCTATGTTCAGGATCTGGTCGGCGGCGCCGATTCGGATCTGAAGCTGCCGACCCGGGTCGTCACCGAATTCGCCTGGCATTCGCTGTTCATCCGCAATCTCCTGATCCGCCCCGAGGCGTCGGAGCTCGCGCATTTCGTGCCGGCGATGACGATCATCGATCTGCCCTCGTTCCGCGCCGACCCGGCCCGCCACGGCACCCGCACCGAAACGGTGATCGCCGTCGATCTGACGCGCATGATCGTGCTGATCGGCGGCACCTCCTATGCCGGCGAGATGAAGAAGTCGGTGTTCACCGCCCTCAACTATCTGCTGCCGGCGAAGGGCGTGATGCCGATGCACTGCTCGGCCAATGAAGGCCCGGCGGGCGACGCGGCGGTGTTCTTCGGCCTCTCCGGAACCGGCAAGACGACGCTGTCGGCCGATCCGTCGCGCACGCTGATCGGCGATGACGAGCACGGCTGGGGCCCGCACGGCATCTTCAACTTCGAGGGCGGCTGCTACGCCAAGACGATCAGGCTCTCGGCCGAGGCCGAGCCGGAGATCTTCGCCACCACGCAACGTTTCGGCACCGTGCTGGAAAATGTCGTGCTCGGCGCCGACCGCGTGCCGGATTTCGACGACGGCAGCCTGACCGAAAACACGCGCTGCGCCTATCCGCTCGACTACATCCCCAATGCCTCGAAGACCGGCCGCGCCAGACATCCCAAAAACATCATCATGCTGACCGCCGACGCCTTCGGCGTGATGCCGCCGATCGCGAAACTGACCCCGGCGCAGGCGATGTATCATTTCCTCTCCGGCTACACGGCCAAGGTCGCCGGCACCGAAAAGGGCGTCACCGAGCCGGAAGCGACCTTCTCGACCTGTTTCGGCGCGCCGTTCATGCCGCGCCACCCGTCGGAATACGGCAATCTGCTGCGCGAGCTGATCGCCCGCCATGGCGCCGATTGCTGGCTTGTCAACACCGGTTGGACCGGCGGCGCTTACGGCACCGGCCGCCGCATGCCGATCAAGGTGACGCGGGCGCTGCTCGCCGCCGCGCTCGACGGCTCGCTGAAGACCGCCGATTTCCGCACCGACGCCAATTTCGGCTTCGCGGTGCCGGTGGCGGTCGCCGGCGTCGAGCGCGCCATCCTCGATCCGCGCTCGACCTGGGCCGACAAGCCGGCCTACGACCGCCAGGCGGCGAGGCTGGTCGGCATGTTCGCCGCCAACTTCGAAAAGTTTGAGCCGCATGTCGACGCGACCATCATGGGTGCCGCGCCGCGCCTGCAGGAAGCGGCCGAATAGTCGTTGCGGCTACAGTCTTTCTGTTCAAGACCCGGCTTTCCGCCGGGTCTTTTCTTTTTCACGCCGCCGCGTCATGACTGCGGCATGGCTTCAGACGACAAAATCATCATTGCCGACAATGTGGTGATCCATCCCGGCGATCTGCACGAGGATTTCATCCGTTCCTCGGGTCCTGGCGGCCAGAACGTCAACAAGGTGGCCACCGCCGTGCAACTGCGCTTCGATGCCGCCAACGCCGAGGGCCTGCCGGAGCGGGTGCGCGAGCGCACGATCAAGCTTGCCGGCCAGCGCGCCACCAAGGATGGGGTCGTCGTCATCGAGGCCGGACGCTTCCGCACCCAGGAGCAGAACCGGGCCGATGCGCGGGCGAGGCTGACCGCGCTGGTCGCCAAGGCGGCCGAGCCGCCGCCGCCGCCGCGCAAGAAGACCAGGCCGTCGAAAGGCGCCGTCGAGCGCCGCCTCAAGACCAAGGCCGGGCGCTCCACGGTGAAGAAGCTGCGCGGCCGGGTCGAGAACGACTGAGACGGGCCGGCGGAGACCGCGCTGGCCGCTTTCGGGTCGCCGACTTTCCCCATCGGTGGCATGCTCGGGCGCGTTAACCGGATCGAACGGAAATCCCATGCTCGTTTTGCCCAAGGGTGTCCGCCACATGCCCGGCTACCTGCCGCGCCCGGCGCAGGAAGCGCTGGTCGAAGAGATCAGGGCGGTGGTGCAGGCTGCGCCCTTGTTCGTGCCGGCCATGCCGCGCACCGGCAAGGAAATGAGCGTGCGCATGACCAATTGCGGCCCGCTCGGCTGGGTCACCGACAAGGAGCGTGGCTACCGCTATCAGCCGACGCATCCGGTCTCAGGACTGCCATGGCCGCCGATCCCGGAGGCCTTACTGAAAGTATGGCAGGAGGTTGCTGCCTATCCGCATCCGCCTGAGGCCTGTCTCGTCAATTTCTATTCGAGCGACGCCAGGATGGGCCTGCACCAGGACCGCGACGAAGAGGATTTTTCCGCCCCCGTCGTTTCGGTGTCGTTGGGCGACGATTGCCTGTTCAGGGTCGGCCAGACCGCGCGCGAAGGCGGGACAAAATCGTTCCGGCTGAAAAGCGGCGACGTCGTCGTGCTCGGCGGCGAGGGCCGCCTTTGCTTCCACGGCGTCGACCGCATCTACCCGTCGACCTCGGCGCTGCTGAAGAATGGCGGTCGCATCAATCTGACGTTGCGGCGGGTGACGCTGCACGCCCGCTAACCGAATCTACAGACTTTTTTCATAAATACGCCAAGGCGCTGCGGTGTGGGGTCGGGCAATGAATGAGAGCGGTTTGGCTATCCGTCACCTGTGGACGATCGTCTGCGGGGCAATTCAGCTCGTTCGCAGGGATTCGGGCCTTTATCTGAGCATCGTCATCTATACGTTGGCGGGACTGGTCTTCCTGCATGCGATAGGCGCTGACGACCGCACCGCCTATTCGATTTATTTCGGCAGATGGACTCTGCTTAACTGTCTGATATTGCCGGCTTTTGCTATCCTTATCGACCTCATCCTGATCGTCCGCCGCTTCGGCCCCCGGCGCCGTCTTGCCGCGAAACGGATCTTTTCCACGACGCGGTTGGCCTACGCGTTCTCCGGGCTGAGCCTGCTTATGGCGCTGATGATCTTCCAAGGCACATTCACCTCGGTGAAGAACGGCATGCCGGTCTGGCAGGACGGTTTTCCGTTCGACGTGGCGCAAGCCAACATCGACGCCTTCCTGCATTTTGGCACCGATCCGTGGCGCTGGCTTTACGCCGTGGCCGAAAACGATTCGGTCCGCGCGGCAATCGAGTGGAACTACAACGTGTTCTGGTTCCTGCTCAATTTCGGCGCCCTGTTCTTTGTCGCGACGTCGCCCATGGTGGCATCGGTTCGCACGCGCTACCTGGCCTGCTTCATGGCGGTCTGGATCGTCGTCGGCAACGTGCTGGCGGCGCTGTTCCTGTCGGCGGGCCCGGCGTTCTATGGCTCGGTCACGGGAGACGTGGCCCGGTTTGGCGAACAGCTTGCGTTCCTGGCCCATGGCGCCGCGTCGCGCAACTCCGCCGTTTCCTATCAGCAGTATCTGTGGACGCTGCACGAGGCCAGGCAGACCGGCTTTGGCTCGGGCATTTCGGCGTTCCCGAGCGTGCATGTCGGGTTGGCGATGCTGAACGCGCTGTTCCTGCGCGAGTTCAACCGCTATCTGGGTGCGCTGGCGTTCGTCTATGTCGCCTTCGTCGCGGCCAGCTCGGTCTACCTCGCCTGGCACTATGCGATCGACGGCTATGTCAGCGCCATCGTCACGCTCATCGTCTATGTCGTGGCTCGCAAGCTGATCCCGGCCGATTCCCGGCCGGTGGCGGCCATGCAGACAGCGACCATCAATCGCCCCGAGGCGGCCGTCGCGGCGTTCTGAGCGCCGTATTCTTCATCTTTGGATGCGCCGGTAGACGGTGATTGCCGGCTCCGCATGCAGCACACGGTAGTTGCGCAAGGCAGCCATGATCCGCTTGTCGCCGTGCATGAGCGCATCCCAGGACGGATTGCCTGCCGGGCCTGCCAGCACGATGTCGGGCTGCTTTGCCGCTATCTCGGCGGCAAAGTCGCCGATCGCCCGATCGCGGATTGTCTCCAATCTCAGCTTCTGTTCGGGGTCATCGGTCCTGTCCATCAGTTTCTGCGCGCTGGAGACCATCCAGGCGCCGGGGTTGCGCGACACGAACCTGCCGCCCACCAACCGGGTCAGGGGGAAGGCGGCCTGCATTTGCGAGGCGATCGATACGATCGTCGGATGGTCGAAGCTGTAGCGGATTGCACCGACCGATCGCTCGATCGGTCCGCTGTCCCTGGTCAGCGCGTCATACTGCGCCCTGGTCGTCGCTTGCAGCAGCAGCACGCAACCGAACATCAGCGCGGCTTTGCGAACCATCCCGTTCTTTGGGAAATCGCCGAACCGCAGAAGCTGCAGGCCGAACGCGATTGCCGTGATCGCGACCATCGGCAGGGCGTGGTTCGGCCATCCCTTGCCCATCAGCAGGAAGGCGGGGACCAGGCCGAGCGCGCTTGCCAGCGCGATCCTTGTGTCCCAATGCACATGCCTCGGCGCTCCCGTCCCGACAACGATCGCGGCCGACAGCAGCAGCACGATCTTCGGCCAGTTCTCCAGATTGTCGAGCAGCGGCGCGCGAAGCGGCAGGTAGACTTCCCTGACGAGCGGCAGGACTTCCGTCAGATAGCCGCGGTCGAAGATTGCGATGCTGGCCACGTAGAAGACGGCCATCGCGGCCCCGATAAGGTTTTCCGTAACGAGGATCGGCCTTGGCGAACGCCGTTGCCAGGCGAGGCACAGCGACGGCACGACGAAGGCCAAGGCGAAGTGGGGTGGCTTGACCATCACCATGACGCCGGCGCCGAGGCCGGCCACGATGCGTTCGGCAAGCGATCCGGCAACGAAGTCCGGTTGCCGCTGGCGCGCGCACTGCAATGCCAGCCAGGGCAGGATGCCGATCAGCGCGAACTGCTCGCGCTGGCCGAACTGATCCGGCAGGAAACACAGTACCATGAAGGCCGCCGCCGCCAGCACCCAGAAGCCGCCGGCCTGCCGGTAGATCGGGTCGGCGCGCGTCAGGATCCGGGCGCAAACCACCAGGCTGGCCAGACCGAGACAGACAACCCCGAGCGCCAGCCAGAACTCGGCCGCTATGCCGGTCAGCCTCTCCAGCAGCACGAACGGCATATACAGCCAGATCGAGAAGGGCGGATTGGTCTCCAGCATATCGGTGTTCAGCCGTTCGCCGTTCAACAGCCGCTCGCAGACCACCAGCAGCCACGACACATCGACATTGGTCGGCACCACGGCGATCGCCAGCCACGCCGCATAGGCGGCAGCCAAGAATGTCAGGAAAAGCGGCGCCGCGATCCGCCAGACGGGTCGCGACGACGGGCCGAAGCCGGCCAAAGGCTTGTCGTAGGGCTCGGCTCTAGACATCGCGGAACACCCAACGCCTGAGCACGATGTAGTTCACCAGCGGCACGACGATGCAGGTCAGGACGATCGGAATGGCCGCGGGCATGCCCAGCCGCTCGGTGAGGACGACCGGCAAGGCGATGGCTGTCGCCAGGCCCATCGCGTTGAGCAGAGCAAAGCGCGGCAGTTCGAAGGCGTGCGCGCCAGCCGACATGAAGGTGAAGTACTTGTGCCCGGCATAGGAGAACAGGCCCGCAATGGCATAGGCGACCACGGACGCCGCCGTTGCCGGGAGCATCGCGGTTCCAGTGCCGCCGCGCGACAGCGCCAGGGCGCAAACGGCATAGACCAGCGTCGAAGCGCCGCCGATCACTGCGAAGCGCGAAATCCGGTGGGAGCGCAGAATGTTCAGCATGGTCGGAGTCAGGCCGCCAGCCGGCTGTCCAGTCGCGCCCTGTCGAAGGCCGCGTCCGTGCCGAACACGGCAAGCAGCGAGACACCGAACGGCAGCCCGGCATTCGGCAGGATCCGGCTTTCGGCCGAAAACAGCGCCTTCATCGCGCTGTTGATCGGCTTTGGCGGCATCGCCTGCCCGGAAGCGGTGTTCGAGCGCCGCAGGCGGTCGGCAAGGCGGGCGAGCGCCGCCACCGGAAACAGCGCCGCATTGGTGTAGCTCAGCTTCTCGATGCGATAACCGGCCTGTTCGATGCGCGTCTTCAACAGATTGCGCGAATAGCGCCGCATGTGGTGCAGCCCGACATCATGCTTGCTCCACAGCCATTGGTGCGCCGGAACCGTGAGCACGACCTTGCCGCCCGGCTTCAGCATCCGCCTTATCGTCTCCAGCGAGGCTTCGTCTTCCGCGACATGCTCCAGCACGTCGAACAGGCAGACGAGGTCGAAGCTCGCCGGCGTCACGGGCATGCCATCGGGAAGATGGCCGGCAAGGAAGTCGCGGCCCGTCTTCTCGCGGGCGATCCGGCGCGCCAGCTCGTTCATCTCCACCGCCGTGACGGTGCCGAACTGCTCCAGCATCCTGATGTTGCCGCCCGTGCCGGCGCCGATCTCGAGGATGTCGGCCTCGCGCGGCAGGCCGAGGCCGCGGATGACCGCCTCGGCGATGGCGCGCCGCCCGCAGAACCACCAATGCTCGTCCTCGGTGGCCGCCATCCGCCGATAGGCATCGAGCTCCATCAGGGCGTCCCGTCGTATTTGCGGCGCACGATGTAGATCGGGCGCTGTTTGATCTCGGCATAGACGCGGCCGAGATACTGGCCGATGATGCCGATGCCGAGCAGCTGGATGCCGCCGAGGAACAGCACGCTGACCAGCAGCGAAGCATAGCCGGGCACGTCGATGCCGAAGACCAGCGTCTTGGCGATGATCAGGAGGCCGTAGAGGAACGCGAAGGCCGAGATCGTCGCGCCGACATAGGTCCAGACCTCCAGCGGCGCGCTCGAGAAGCTGGTGATGCCTTCCAGCGCGAAGTTCCACAGTCGCCAGCCCGAGAACTTCGATTGTCCGGCGCTGCGCTGGTCGCGGCTGTATTCGACGGTGGCGGAGCGGAAGCCCACCCAGGCGAACAGCCCTTTCATGAACCGGCGCCGCTCGGGAAGCGAACGCAGCGCCTCGATCACCTGGCGGTCGATGAGCCGGAAATCGCCGACATCCTGCGGGATCTTCTGCTGCGCGATCCAGTTGTGAACGCGGTAGAACATCGACGCGGAGCGCTGCTTGAGGAAACTGTCGCTGGCGCGGCTGGCGCGCTTGGCGAGCACGACCTCGAAACCCTCGCGCCATTTCTCGACAAGCAGCGGAATGACATGCGGCGGATCCTGGAGGTCGGCATCCATCGGGATCGCGGCATCCGCATCGCAGCAGTCGAGCCCGGCGGTCAAGGCGGCTTCCTTGCCGAAATTGCGCGACAGGTCGATCACCCGGATGCGCGGATCGGCTTGCTGCGCCTCGATCAGCCGATCGAGCGTCGCGTCGCTGCTGCCGTCATTGACGAAGATGAAGTCGAAGGCGACGCCGGCTTGCTTCAGCGGGTCGGTGTGTTCGCGCACGGCCGCCAGGAACGGCGCGATCGCGCTCTCCTCATTGTGCACCGGCACGATCAGCGCGACCGTCGCCGTGCCGGTTCGCGGGTGCGCGATGCCGCTCGACGCCGGTCGATCGATGTGGAGGAATGGCGCGTTCATTGCTTGCCCAGCCCGCGGATCGGGCCCGACAATAGAAAAGCTCGGTTAAGATGACTTTAAGGAATGCCTCGGCGCGTCAAAGCTTCCTTAGCGCCACCTCCTCGACCAGGTGGTTGGCGCCCTTGCGCAGGATAAGGTCCGCGCGCGCCCGCGTCGGCAGGATGTTCTCGCGCAGGTTCTTCAGGTTGATGTTGGTCCACAAACCCTCGGCGATGGCGCGTGCGGCGTCTTCCGAAAGCTGCGAGTAGCGGTGGAAGAAGGAGTCCGGGTTGCGGAAGGCGGTTTCGCGCAGCCGCATGAAGCGCTGGATGTACCACTGGTGGATCAGTTTCTCGTCGGCATCGATGTAGATGGCGAAGTCGAAGAAGTCCGACAGGAAGGGCACGATCTTGCCGTCCCTCGGCAATTTGCCCGGCTGCAGCACGTTGATGCCCTCGAAGATCAAAATGTCCGGCCGATCGATGGTGACGAACTCGCCGGGAATGACATCGTAGGTCAGGTGCGAATAGACCGGCGCGCGGACATTGCGTTGCGCCGACTTGATGCCGGACAGGAACCTGAGCAGCGCGCCGACATCATAGCTGTCGGGAAAGCCCTTGCGCTCCATCAGGTTGTCGCGGCGCAGGATCTCGTTTGGCAGCAGGAAGCCGTCGGTGGTGATCAGATCGACCTTTGGGCTCGACGGCCAGCGCGCCAGAAGCTCCTTAAGCACGCGCGCCGTGGTCGATTTGCCGACCGCGACCGAGCCGGCGATGCCGATGATGAAGGGCGTCTTGACCACATCCTGGGCGTTGAAGAAGGCCTGGCGCTGCCGGAACAGCAGCTGGCTTGCCTCGACATGCGCCGAGAGCAGCCGCGACAGCGACAGATAGATGCGTTTGACCTCCTCGAGGTCGACCGGGTCGTTCAACGACCGCAAGCGGTCGATCTCGTCCTCGGTCAGCGTCAGCGGCGTGTCGGCGCGGAACTGTGACCATTGCTCGGCCGAGAAGAAACGATAGGGGGAGTATTTCTCGGTAGGAGCAAGCTGATCCATCGAGTTTCCTGCCCTCCTAGAGCATGATGTCGAAAAGTGTGAAGCGGTTCTCGGGCGACATCATGCTCAATCCGTCTCTACGGTCAGCCCTTGGGCCGCGACGCCTTTTCGGCAACCCCCGAGCGGCCGGTGCGGCCCTCGAGCTCCTTCAGCACCTCGTCCAGCGGCACGCCGGCGATGCCGAGGACGACCAGCCAATGATACATAAGATCGGCACTTTCCGAAACGAGGCCCTGCCTGTCGCCGCGCACGGCGGCGATCACCGTCTCGACGGCTTCCTCGCCGAGCTTCTGCGCCGCCTTGTCGATGCCCTTGGCGAACAGCTTTGCCGTCCACGAGTCCGGATCGCCGGAGCGGGCGCGTTCCCGGATGGTCTTTTCCAGATCGGACAGCGAAAACTCAGTCATTTTCGCCGTTTAAGCCCGTTGAACCGGCGAGTCCAGCCGCATCGGCAGCCCGGCAGCGGCCATATGCGCCTTGGCCTCGGCGATGGTGTAGGTGCCGAAATGGAAGATCGAGGCGGCAAGCACCGCACCGGCATGGCCGTCGCGGATGCCTTCCACCAGATGGTCGAGCGTGCCGACGCCGCCGGAGGCGATGACCGGCGCGCGCACCGCGTCCGCGATCGCGCGTGTCAGCGCGATGTCGTAGCCGGCCTTGGTGCCGTCGCGGTCCATCGACGTCAAAAGGATCTCGCCGGCGCCGCGATCGACCATCCGCCTGGCGAAGTCGACGGCGTCGATGCCGGTCTTCTCGCGCCCGCCATGGGTAAAGATCTCCCAGCGGTCGGCCTCGCCGGCGCCCGAGACCTTCTTGGCGTCGATGGCCACCACGATGCACTGGTTGCCGAACTTGTCGGCCGCTTCCGCGACGAAATCGGGGTTCTTCACCGCTGCCGTGTTGATCGACACCTTGTCGGCGCCGGCCAGAAGCAGCCTTCTTATGTCGGCCACCTGGCGCACGCCGCCGCCGACGGTGAGCGGCATGAAGCATTGCTCGGCGGTGCGGGCGACGACGTCGAAGATGGTCTCGCGGTTGTCCGACGAGGCGGTGATGTCGAGGAAGCAGAGCTCGTCGGCGCCGGCCGCGTCATAGGCCTTGGCCGCCTCGACCGGATCGCCGGCATCGATGAGGTCGACGAAGTTGACGCCCTTGACGACGCGGCCGTTCTTGACGTCGAGGCAAGGAATGACGCGTGCCTTCAGCATCAGCTCTTCTCCAATGTCGCCAGCAGGTCGACCAGCAGTTCACCGACCAGCGGCGGCACCTCGCCCTTGGCATCGAAGGCCGGATCATAGGCGGAGAGGGTGAGGCCGGCGACGGGCAGCAGGCCGGCCATGCCGCACATGGCGCGACGCACCTGCTCCGGAGCGGGACCGCCGGGCGTCGCGAAACGGTTCGCCTGCAGCTCTTCGGGATCGTGCACGTCGAGGTCGATATGCATGTGGACACGGCTTGCGTCGGCGGCCTTCAGCTTTTCGGCCACCCCGGCCCAGCCCGGACATTCCGCCCGGATGACGGGGAGCTTTTCCAGACGTTCCTCTTCCGCCGGGTCGAGGTCGCGCGCATTGACGAGCACCGCACGGGCGGGATCGATCGGCTTGAAGCCGGGGATCTGCGCCGTCATCGGCCGCCAGCAGAGGCCCAGTACCGTCGCCAGAGCCATGCCGTCGAGAAATCCGGAGGTGGAAGTGTCCGGCGTGTTGATGTCGCCATGCTGGTCGGCCCAGATGATGGCGTCGGCGCCTTGGCCGGCCACGGCGCCTGCGCTGCTCAGGCAGTTGCCGGCGAGCACGACGGGAAACCGCCCATTGTCGAGGGCGATGCGCACCTCGCCCGAGACGGCGTTGCAGACGGCGAAGCCGGTCGCGATCTCGCGCGCCTGCTCGTCGTCGCTCACTCTGCCGATGTCGTGGACGTCGATGTCGTGGCCGGCAAGCTTGAGCGCGTCGGCCAGGCCGCCGGCCATCAGCGCGTCCGGACCCTGGCCGCAGCCGCCGTGATAGTGGCCGCTGTCGTAGGACGCCAGGATGATCGAGACCTTCACGGTCTTGCCCCCATGCCCTCGCCGCGCAGGATCGCCAGCGCCTCGACTGGGTCGATGCGCCCGTCATAGAGCGCGCGGCCGGAAATGGCGCCTTCGAGCCTCTGCGCGTCAGGCATGGTCATGCGCACGATGTCGGCGATCGAGGCCAGGCCGCCCGAGGCGATCACCGGAATCGACACCGCCTCGGCGAGGTCGATCGTCGAATCCCAGTTGATCCCGGTCAGCACGCCGTCGCGGTCGATATCGGTGTAGATGATGGCGGCGACGCCGGCGCCTTCGAATTTCTGCGCCAGCTCGACGACGCCGAGGCTGGACGCTTCGGCCCAGCCCTCGACCGCGACCTTGCCGCCCTTGGCGTCGATACCGACGGCGATCTTGCCCGGAAAGGCCTTGCAGGCCTGCTTGACGAGGTCAGGGTCGCGCACCGCCACCGTGCCGAGGATGACGCGCGCCAGGCCACGGTCGAGCCAGTCCTCGATCTGCTCCAGCGTGCGGATGCCGCCGCCGAGCTGCACCGGGTTCCTGGTTGCCTTGAGGATGGCGCCGACAGCCGCGCTGTTGACGCTCTGTCCCTTGAAGGCGCCGTTGAGGTCGACCACGTGCAGCCACTCGAAACCCTGTTCCTCGAAGGCCTTGGCCTGGGCCGCCGGGTCATCGTTGTAGATGGTGGCCGTGGCCATGTCGCCGTGCTTCAGGCGCACGCATTTGCCGTCCTTGAGATCGATCGCGGGAAACAGGATCACGGTCAGGCGCCCTCGACGATGACAAAGTGGCCGGTCGAGGCGGTAAGCCTATATTTCGAGGCCGCTTGGTATTCCGGCGATTCGTAGCAGGCGATCGCCGTTTCGTAGGACTCGAACTCGACCACGACATGGCGATTGCCCGTCGGCCCTTCCGGGTTGGTGTATCGTCCGGCCCGCACGGGGAATTTCGCACCGTATTTGGCGAATGCCACAGCGTTGGCCTCGATATATTGCTTGTAGATCTCGGGATCGCGGACGTCGATCAGCGCGATCCAGTAGCCCTTCTTGCTCATCAAGGCCTCCAGCGCAGGAAATTGGTGATCAGGGCGAGGCCGAGGGCCTGGCTCTTCTCGGGATGGAACTGCGTGCCGATCAGGTTGTCGCGCGCGACAGCCGCCGTCACCGGCCCGCCATAGTCGGCGACCGCCAGCACCTCGTCCGGCTTCGTGGCCTCCAGATGATAGGAATGGACGAAATAGGCGTGCAGTCCCTTCGGCCCGGTCTCGATGCCCGAGAACACCGGATGCTTGCGCGTGAGCTCGATCGTGTTCCAGCCGATCTGCGGGATCTTCAGCGCCGCATCGGCCGGCGTGATCTCCTTGATGTCGCCGGCGATCCAGCCGAAGCCCCTGGTGACGGTCTTTTCCAGCCCGCGTTCCGACATCAGCTGCATGCCGACGCAGATGCCGAGGAACGGCCGCCCCTTGACGATCACCACCTCTTCCACCGCGTCCCACATGCCGCTGACGGCCTTGAGGCCGGCCGCGCAGTCGGCATAAGCGCCGACGCCGGGCAGCAC
>NZ_RZOS01000539.1:0-3447 GCF_004022605.1 Mesorhizobium sp. M4B.F.Ca.ET.089.01.1.1 | reverse complement strand
ATCTGGTGCTGGTCACCCATCTGGAGAACATCATGGCGCTGACCGGCGTCGCGCCGCGCGAAGGCGAAGCGGTGGTGGTCGAGCCGCAGGGCGACGGCCTAAGGGTGCTTGGCCGCGTCACTTTCTGACGGGCGCGAGCCTGATATAGGCGATGGTTGCAACTGTTGCCGAAATGCCACTGCCGAAAGAAGCCGCAAAGCCGCAGCGACAATGCCGCTTGCGACAACCCGTCGCAGGGTCTATAGGCGCGCTCCCGGTCACGAAAACCGAAGCGAGCACAACGGTTGGAGCTTTCGTCTCCGCCCGCGCAGGCGGCACTGCCGCCCTGTGTACGGCGCCGTTTCGGAGATTGGGATCGCGGATGTAGCTCAGGGGGAGAGCGCCGGATTTGGATCCGGAGGTCGCAGGTTCGAATCCTGCTGTCTGCACCACGGATAGCTCAGTTGGGTAGAGCATCAGATCACGAATCTGACGGTCGAAGGTTCGAATCCTTCTCCATTGGCCTTCCAAGCCAAGCCACCCTGTCACGGTGTTATTCGGAAAATCGGTCCGGGGACCGGAATGCGAAAGAGCTGACGGACGGCCGAAGCCTTCGGGCCAAGACCGTATCGGCAGATCCGACGCCATCGGCTCGCGGCCAGGCCCGCGGTGACGATCAAGGCGCAGTGTCGCCGGCAAGGGAGGCCAAGGCCTCCGGCGCCCGCTTCGCTGCCTCGCGATCCGCTCCCGAAAGCCCGCTGCTTGGCGATGCCACCGGTCTCCGGATCATTCGTGCCGGGAAAAGGGAAACGAGAAACGAAAAGGATGATCGACGCATGAGTTGACGCCTCGCATGGGGCCATGCCCGACAGGAGTGAAGACAATGACCATTCTCGATAAGGTTCTGGGGCGCGAGCGCGTCCTTGTTAAGGAAAACGAACGGGCCGTCACCCTCTACAAGGGGGAGATCAAGGCTGTCCTGATGCCGGGCGAGCATTGGCTTGCCAACCGGCGCGGACGCCTTGAAGTGTCCCGGCACGACCTGAAGAACCCGGAATTCGTTTCGGCCTACGAGAAGGCGTTGTTCGACAAGCTGCCGGAGGTGGCGGCGCGTCATTTCACCGTCGTTCGCACCGGGCGTACGGATGTCGCCGTCATCGAGCGTGACGGCAACCTCCATGCCGTCCTGGCGCCGGATCGCAAGCTCGTGCTGTGGACGGATGCCGGACCGTGGAAGGTGACGCTGGTCGACACCTCGGCCGATCTGGCGATCGATCCGGCTCTCATGCGCCGGCTCGGCCAGGCCCGCAAGACGGAACTGATGTCCGTTCACCCGGTGGTCGACGGTCAGGCCGGACTGCTGTTTGTCGACGGGGCGCTGGCGCGGACGCTTGCCGCGGGCGTGCACGCCTTCTGGAACGTCGGGCGCATGGTGCAGATGAAGGTCGTCGACCTCAAGCGCCAGTCGCTCGACGTCGCCGGGCAGGAAGTGCTGACCAAGGATCGCGTGACGATCCGCGTCAACATCGCCGCCGAATACCGGGTCGTCGATCCGGTCAAGGCGGTGAGCGCGGTGAAGGACTTCTCTGAAGCCCTCTACCGCGCCCTGCAGTACGCGTTCCGCAAGACGCTTGGCGCGCTCACGCTCGACCAGATCCTTGAAAAGAAGGTGACGGTCGACGAGGAGGCGGCGGCCAAGGTCCGCGCCGACATGGCCGAGATCGGGGTCGAGGTCAGCGACATCGCGCTCAAGGATGTGATCCTGCCGGGCGAGATGCGCGAGATCCTCAACCAGGTGGTTTCGGCCGAGAAGCAGGCCGAGGCCAACGTCATCCGCCGGCGCGAGGAAACGAACGCGACGCGTTCGCTCCTCAACACGGCCAAGGTGATGGCCGAGAACCCGGTGATGCTGCGGCTGAAGGAGCTCGAGGCTCTGGAAGCCATCGCCGGCAAGGTCGAGCGGCTGACCGTCCACAACGGGACGGGCGGACTGCTGAACGACCTGGTCAAGCTCCGTGAAAACTGAGCTGACGTGACGTCAAATGGGAAGGGCCGCCGGTAGTCCGGCGGCCCTTCTTGCGTTTCCAAAGCCAGCATCCCATCTGGAGCGGGCTTATCAGCCCTTTTCCTGCCCGGAAAAACCGATTAGACAGCGCCCAAACAAGATGCGGACAGATTCCGCCCGCAACCGAAGGAAGAGCCCTTGTCCACCACGTTCGACAAAGTCGCCAAGATCATTGCCGACACCAGCGAGATCGATATCGAAACGATCACGCCCGAAAGCCACACCATCGACGATCTCGGCATCGACAGCCTCGATTTCCTCGACATCGTCTTTGCCATCGACAAGGAATTCGGCATCAAGGTGCCGCTGGAGAAGTGGACGCAGGAGGTCAACGACGGCAAGGCCTCGACCGACGACTATTTCGTCATGAAGAACCTGTGCGCCAAGATCGACGCGCTGGTCGCGGCCAAAAACGCCTGAGGCGGTTCGGGCGCGAACTTGACGCGCCCGGCCACGTGACCCACAAAGCCGCCCATGAGCAGCCCCCACGACGTCGTCATCACCGGTATCGGCCTTGTCTCCTCGCTGGGAGAGGGTCCGGATGCGCACTGGCAGAAGCTCGCCCAGCCCGGCCTCGAGCCGGTGCTCGATGCCGCGCGCTTTGCGCCCTATACCATCCATCCGCTGCCGGAGATCGACTGGAACCTGCAGATCGCCAAGCGCGGCGACCAGCGGCAGATGGAGACGTGGCAGCGGCTCGGTACCTATGCCGCGGGTCTGGCGCTGGACGATGCCGGCATCAAGGGCAATGACGAGCTCTGCGCGACGATGGACATGGTGGTGGCGGCCGGCGGCGGCGAGCGCGACGAGGCGGTCGATGCCGCCATCCTCGCCGCATCCGAAAGCCGCAACGACCGCGACGTGCTACTCAACGAGAAGCTGACCACTGAACTGCGCCCGACGCTGTTCCTCGCCCAGCTCTCCAATCTGCTCGCTGGCAACATCTCGATCGTCCACAAGGTCACCGGGTCGTCCCGCACCTTCATGGGTGAGGAAGGCGCTGGCGTCGCCGCCGTCGAGACGGCTGCCGCGCGCATCCGCTCGGGACAGTCGACGCATGTGCTGGTCGGCGGCGCCTTCCAGACCGAACATTCCGACATGCTGCTCGGCTACGAATTGGCCGGCTACCTCCATCGTGGCGCCTGGAAGCCTGTCTGGCAAAGGCAGGGCGGCGAAGGCGGCGGCGTGGTGACCGGATCTGGCGGCGCTTTCCTGGTGCTGGAGCAGCGCGAGCACGCGACGAGCCGCGGGCGCAAGATCTACGCCGAGCTCGGCCCCATCGTGTCCGGCCGCGCCAGGCGGCGGAACGGCGGGCTCGATGCCGAGATCGCGACCTTGCTCGATCAGACGGCGCTGCCGAATGGCGAATTGCTGGCGATCTCCGGCGCCTCCGGCGCCCACAC
>NZ_RZOS01000538.1:0-3456 GCF_004022605.1 Mesorhizobium sp. M4B.F.Ca.ET.089.01.1.1 | reverse complement strand
ATACCGGCGCGGGCGCAGGCCTCGTCGGCGATGCGGCGCACCGGCAGCGGCTCGCCGCCCGAGACGTTGAAGACCTCGCCGTCCGCCTCCGGCGGCGCGGCAAGCGCCACCATCACCGCATCGACGACATCATCGACATGGGTGAGATCGATGCGGGCGCGGCCGTCGCGGAAGACGGGCAGCGGGCGGCTCTTCGCCGCCTTGATGAGGCGCGGCAGCAACGCGCGGTCGCCGGCGCCGTAGATGCCGCGCGGCCGCAACACTACCGGGTGGATGGCGGGCGCCGCCAGCACCAGCCGCTCAGCCTCGCGTTTGGTGCGGGCATAATGGTTGACCGGATCGGGCAAGGCGGCGTCCTCGGTGAGACCGAGTTGGTCGCGAAAGGCGAAGCACACGGACGGGCTTGAAATGTGGACGAAGCGGCTCACACCTTGCCGGGCCGCGAAATCGAGGAGGTTTTGCGTCGCCGTGACATTGGCCGCCTCGAAATCCGCCAGGCGCCCGAAGGGCGCGGAGAGGGCCGCGCAATGGACGATCCGCTCGACCCTGCCCAGTCTCGGATCGAGCGCGCTTTCGAGCGGCCGCGACAGGTCATGGCGGGTGATCCGATGGCCGGCGGCCTCCAGCGCCGCACAACATGCCGCATCGCGGCCGAGCCCGAGCGCCAGCGTGCCGGACGCGGCCAGCCTTGCCAGCACATGGGAGCCCAGAAATCCGCTGGCGCCGGTGACGAGCACGGCCATCGTCAAACCTCCAGCGCCATGCCGCCGAAGGACACGCCGGCCGAGGTGCCGAGGAACAGCAGCCTGGTGCCCGACGCGATCCGGTCCCCGCGCCGCGCGACATCCAGTGCAAACGGAATGGAGGCGGCGATCTGGTTGCCGTAGCGGGCGGAGATGTCGACGAGTTTTTCCGGCGCGAAGCCGGTCTGGCGCGCCATATGCGCCAGCGCGAACGGGCTTGCCTGATGCGGCACGACGAGGTCGACATCCGCGTGCCGCCAGCCGGCGCGCTGCAAAAGCTCGGTTACGAAGCCGCTGAAATGGCGCGAGGTGACGCGGAACAGTTCCTTGCCCTCCATGTGGAACAGGCTGTGGCGGGCGAATTCCTCCGGCTGGCGATGGAAGTCGAAACGCGTGCCGCCCGATCCGATGCCGCAGACCTCGTAGGCCGAAGGATAGGTGCGCATCAGATTGGCCACCACCCTGCCCTCGCCGGGTCCGGCCTTGCGCAAAATCGCCGCCGCCGCGCCGTCGCCGAAGAGAGCGGCGACCTCCGGCTGGTCGCGCCACGGCAGCGCGCGCGAGGCGACCTCCGAGGAGAATACAAGCGCCGTGCTGAATTGCCCGGCCTCGATCAGGCGCGAAGCCGTCTCGAAGGCGGTGAGGAAGCCGAGGCAGGTGCTGTTGACGTCGAAGGCGGCGGCCGAACCGTCTGGCAGGCCAAGGCGCTGCATGACCAGTGGCGCGGTCGCCGGCAGCGGCTGATACGGCACGCCGCAGCCGCCGATGATCAGATCGACCTCACAGGCTTCCAGCCCGGCATCGGTCAGCGCCAGACTGGCCGCCGCGCAGGCCAGATCGATCTGCGATTCGCCTTCGCAGACGTAGCGCTCGACGACACCGGTGGCTTCGAGCCGACCTTGGGTAAGGCCAAGCCGTTCCTCCAGTGCGCGCGAGGTCACGCACTGAGCCGGCACCGCCCCACCGGTTCCGATGATCTTGATACGCATTCTCAACCCGCCGAATGAGTTCGCGTCTATCTAATCCATAAAGCGGATCAGGGGCGATGGCCATGATGGTGGCCCAAGGGTGAGAGCTATCCGGGCGGGGTCGCATCGCCCCAAAAATCGTCTGTCGGCGCCGCGCCGACGTTTCCTATCTAATGATTGGCGCCCATCAGTATGGAACCTACGCCTTGCGCTCCCAGCGCCGATCCGGCGTCTGCTGCCAGTAGGTCACCGTGTGGCCGGCCTCCTTCATCGTTTTCCAATGGCTGCGCGCCCCTTCCAGTTGCGCGGCGTCATGGCCGTCGAACAGGAAGACGGCGCGCTCGTAGCCCGAGAGGTCGGCAGGCGCCGCGCCGTCGACCAGGAAACGGATCTGCGCGGCATTCGGGTTGCCCTCGCCGGTGGTGAGCAGGATCGGCTGCTCGCCCGGATAGGCTTCACGGTCGGTGGCATGCGCCAGGAAGGAATCGTCGCGGAACGTCCACAGATGCTGGTCGAGCGCGTCGCGCCGCTCCTCGGTGCCGGTCTGCACCACGGCGCGCCAGCCGCGGTCGACGCTGCGCTCGAGCAGGCCGGGCAGCGCCTCCTCGAGCGTCGATTCGGTCAGGTGGTAGAATAGGATCTCGGCCATGATCGCGCCTCGAACGGCCTTACCCCTCGTAGTGGTCGCGCACGAGACGGTCGAGCAGCCGCACGCCGAAGCCCGAGCCCCAGGACTGGTTGATCTCGCTTGGCGGCGAGCCCATCGCCGTGCCGGCGATGTCGAGATGCGCCCACGGCGTCTCCTTGACGAAGCGCTGCAGGAACTGCGCGGCGATGATGGCGCCGCCGTAGCGGCCGCCGATGTTCTTCATGTCGGCGTTCTTGGAATCGATCAGCTTGTCGTATTCGGCGCCCAGCGGCATGCGCCACAGCCGCTCCTGCGTCGCCTGCCCGGCGCCGGAGAGCCGGTCCGCCAGCTCGTCATTGTTGGAGAACAGGCCGGCATAGTGCTGGCCGAGCGCGACCATGATGGCGCCGGTCAGCGTCGCCAGATTGACCATGAATCTCGGCTTGAAGCGGTCATTGGTGTACCAGAGCGCGTCGGCCAGCACGAGGCGGCCTTCGGCATCGGTGTTCAGAACCTCGATGGTCTGGCCCGACATCGAGGTGACGATATCGCCGGGGCGCTGGGCGTGGCCGTCGACGGCATTCTCGACCAGGCCGATGACGCCGATGACATTGGCCTTGGCCTTGCGGGCGGCAAGGGCGTGGATGAGCCCCGTGACGGCGGCGGCACCGCCCATGTCGCCCTTCATCTCCTCCATGCCTGAGGCCGGCTTCATCGAATTGCCGCCGGTGTCGAAGGTGACGCCCTTGCCGACGAAGGCGACCGGCGCGTCCTTGGCCTTGCCGCCCTTCCAGTGCATGACCGCCATGCGGGCGCCGCGCGGCGAGCCCTGCGCGACGCCGAGCAGCGAGCCCATGCCGAGCTTCTTCATCTCCTTCTCGGTCAGAATCTCGACCTCGACCCCGAGCGCCTCCAGGTCCTTGGCGCGCGCGGCGAACTCCACCGGGCCCAGCGTGTTGGCGGGCTCGTTCACTAGATCCCGCGCCAGAAGCACGCCATCGATCACCGCCGCCTCATCGGTGAAAGCCTTCTTTGCCGCGGCGGGATCGGCGCAGTGGATTGTCACCTTGACCGGCTTCTTCGGCTCGTCCTTGTCCTTCTTGGTCTTGTACTTGTC
>NZ_RZOS01000537.1:0-3460 GCF_004022605.1 Mesorhizobium sp. M4B.F.Ca.ET.089.01.1.1 | reverse complement strand
GTCGCGCGGCTGTCCGGCATTCCGGTCAAATCGCTGACCAACTGGGTCTATGCGATCTGCGGCGTGCTTGCCGGTCTGGCCGGCATCGTGCTCGCGGCCCGTCTCGATTCCGTGCAGCCGAGTTCCGGCCTGGGCTACGAGCTCGACACGATCGCGGCGGTGGTCATCGGCGGCGCCAGCCTTTCGGGCGGCGTCGGTTCGATCGGCGGCACCGCGGTCGGCGTGCTGATCATCGGCGTGCTGCGCAACGGCCTCAACCTGCTCGGCGTCTCTCCCTTCATCCAGCAGGTGGTGATCGGCGTGGTGATCGCGCTTGCCGTCGCCACCGACACCTGGCGCCGCAGATCGCAGTGAGGAGCCGGGCGCAATGAGAATTCGCCCGGATCTCCGGGCGATGGACGGATCGGTCGATCCGAGACTGGGAACGTTCGGCCAAGGGGCGCCGTGGTGCGCGGGCGGAACATACTGAACATCAACGGAGGAAAAACATGCTGACCAAACGTTCACTCTTGCTTGCCGCCGCGGCCATCGTCCCGCTGCTTGGCCTGTCCGACGCGGCCTCGGCCAAGGACGCCAAGAAGCTCGGGCTGGCCGTCGCCAACCTGCAGGCCGACTTCTTCAACCAGATCAAGCAGTCGGTCGAAGCCTACGCCAAGGAGAAGGGCATCGATGTGGTCACCGTCGACGCCAAGGGCGATTCGGCGACCCAGGTCAGCCAGGTGCAGGACCTGATCACGCAGAACATCGACGCGCTGATCTACATCCCGGCCGGCGCCACCGCCGCCACCGTTCCGACCAAGACGGCGAAGGCCGCCGGCATCCCAGTGGTCAATGTCGACCGTAACGCCGACGGCGCGCCGGGCGACACCTTCATTGCCACCAACAGCGTCGCCTCGGCCCAGGGCGTGTGCGACTACATCGCCAAGCAGGCCGGCGGCAAGGGCGAGATGATCATCATCCATGGCCAGAAGGGCACGACACCGGAAGTCGACCGCTCCAAGGGCTGCGGCGAGGCGCTCAAGGCCTATCCCGACATCAAGGTGGTCGGCGAGCTGTGGAGCGAAGGCTGGCACCAGGACGAAGGCTTCAAGCTGACGCAGGACCTGCTGCAGTCGCATCCCGACGTGTCGATCATCTTCGGCCAGGCCGATGCGCTGGCGCTGGGCGCGGCACAGGCGGTCAAGGTCGCCAATCCCGGCCACAAGGTCTGGGTTGCCGGCTTCGACGGCGACGTCGCGGCGCTGAAGGCCTTGAAGGACGGCGTGTTCGACGTCACCGCCACGCAGCAGACCCAGGGCATGGGCCGGCTCGCCGTCGACGCGGCGATCAAGCTGGTGGCCAGCGAGAAGATCCCTGCCGAGCAGCTGCAGGAAGCGACGCTGACCACCAAGGACAATGTCGCGCAGTTCATCGAAAAGCATCCGTAAGACACCCGAGACAGCGCCGCGATGTCCTCCGACCCTCGCCACAGCGAAAGCCCGCATAACGGGCTCTTCGTCAACGGGCTCTGCAAGAGCTACGGACCGGTGCAGGTCCTGGCCGATGCGAGCTTCGAGGTGCGGCCGGGCGAGGTCGTGGCGCTGCTCGGCGAGAACGGCGCCGGCAAGTCGACCGTCTCCAACATCATCGCCGGCTCGACCAAGCCGGATGCCGGCACCATCATCTGGCGGGGGAAGCCCTATTCCCCCGCCAATCCGGCCGCGGCCATCGAGGCCGGCGTCGGCATGATCCATCAGGAATTGAAGCTGCTGCCGGACCTGTCGGTGGCGGAGAACGTCTATGTCGGGCGCCTGCCGATGCGCGGCGGCCGCATCGATCGCGCGACCATGAATGCCAAGGCCTCGGCGCAGTTGAAGCGCCTCGGCCTCGACGTCTCGCCGGAGCGCAAGGTGCGCACGTTGCGCATTGCCGCCCAGCAGCAGGTCGAGATCGCCAAGGCGCTGACGCTGAACGCCGAGCTCCTGATCCTCGACGAGCCGACCGCGGCGCTCGGCGGCGAGGAGACGGAGCTGCTCTTCCAGCAGATCCGCAAGCTCAAGGCCGAGGGCATGTCCTTCATCTATATCAGCCATCGCCTCGACGAGATCGCGCAGATCGCCGACCGCGTGGTGGTGATGCGCGACGGCCGCATCGTCGCCCGGCACGAGCGCGCCGACATCCCGGTGCGCACCGTGGTCGAGCAGATGGTCGGGCGCAGCGTCGAGCGCATGTTCCCCAAGCTGTCGCCGCCGCGCGACGAAACGCTGCTCGAGGTCGAGAACCTGTCGTCGCCGGACCAGAGCTTCAACGCCGTCAGCTTCTCGGTGAAATCAGGCGAGATCCTCGGCATCGCCGGGCTGATCGGCGCCGGGCGCACGGAGCTGGTGCGGGCGATCGCCGGCGCCGACCCGATCTCTTCCGGTGCGGTGCGCGTCGCCGGCAAGCCGGTGCATCTCAACGGCCCGGCCGCCGCGATCAGGGCCGGCGTCGTGCTGGTGCCGGAAGACCGCAAGGCGCAAGGCGTGGTGCTGCAGCAGACGATCGGCGAGAACCTGGCATTCGGCAATTTCGACCATGTCGCGCCGAAGGGCTGGGTGTTTCCCAAGGCAGTGCAGAAATTCGCCGAGGCCGGCATCTCCCGGCTCGGCGTCAAGGGCAAGCCCAACCAGGCGGTCTCGAAACTTTCCGGTGGCAACCAGCAGAAAGTGATCATCGCCAAATGGGTGTCACGGCCACCCAAGGTGTTCATCCTCGACGAGCCGACGCGCGGCATCGACGTCGGAGCCCGCGCCGCGATCTACGACGTCATCGCCGACCTCGCCCGCTCCGGCATGGCGGTGGTGGTGGTGAGCTCGGATCTCGAGGAGGTGCTGGGGCTCTCGCACCGCGTGCTGGTGCTGAGCCGCGGCCGCCAGCGCGGCATCCTCGAGCGCGGCGAAGCCAGCAATGTCGCGGTGATGGAGCTGGCGACAAGCTGAGATCGACGTGAGGAACCCGGGGAATCGAAACTTGGCGCAGCAGGTGATAGCCTCCCAGGCACCGGACCGCGCGGGGCGCCAACAAAGTGTTGGCGCCCTTTGATTTCGCGAGAGCCGGCAGGAGGGAACCAATGACCAAACTATTCGATCTCAGTGGCGACGTTGCGCTGGTGACGGGCGCCGGCAGCGGCATCGGCCAGGCGATCGCCATCGGCCTCGCGGAAGCCGGCGCCGATATCGCCTGCTTCGGCCACAGCTCGAAGGGCGGGCTGGAAGAGACCGCGCAGAAGATATCCGCGCTCGGTCGCAAGGCACTGGTGCTGACTGGCTCGGTGACCTCCGAAAGCGACCTGTCGGCGGCGATCGAACGCCTGGAGAAAGAGCTCGGCGCGCTGACCATCGCCGTCAACAATGCCGGCATCGCGGGCGCCGAACCCGCCGAGACGCTGCCGCTGGAGAAATGGCAGAAGATCTACGACGTCAATGTCAGCGGCGTGTTCCTA
>NZ_RZOS01000536.1:0-3460 GCF_004022605.1 Mesorhizobium sp. M4B.F.Ca.ET.089.01.1.1 | reverse complement strand
TATGTCGCCGGCGTCGAGGTCAGCGATTTCTCGGAAGTGCCGAAAGAGTTCTTCCGCGTGCGCGTGCCGGCGCAGAAATATGCGGTGTTCTCGCATCGCGAGCACATCTCGACCATCCGCCGCACGGTCAACACGATCTGGAACAAATGGCTGCCGGCCTCCGGCCACGAAGTCGCCGACGCGCCGGAGTTCGAGCGCTACGGCCCCGAATTCGACCCGCGTAGCGGCAATGGCGGACTCGAGATCTGGATACCGGTGAAGGGCTAGAGCTCCAAATTCCAGGTCTGGCCGACCAGATCCTTGCCGAAGGAATGGTGACGCTCTTCTTCCGCCAGTTCGAAGCCCGCCGCCTGATAGATGCGGCGGGCCGAGACGAGGATGTCGTTGGTCCACAGCGTCAGCGTCCTGTAGCCTTTGGCGCGGGCAAAGCCGATGCATTCATCGACCAGCCGCTTGCCGATACCGAGGCCGCGCGCGGACGGCTCGACATAGAGCAGGCGCAGTTTCGCCACAGCGTCCGACTTGCGCACGAGGAAGACCGAGCCGACGACCTCTCCTTCCCGCTCGGCGATCCAGGCGCGCTCCCATTTCGGGTCGAACTTCCTGACGAACTCAGCCAGGATCTCGGCGACCAGCGCCTCATAGGTTTCGTCCCAGCCATAGTCCTGCGCATAGATGAGGCCCTGCCGGCGCGTGACCCAGCCGATGTCGCCGACCTGCATAGGACGCAATACATACGGCACCCTGGGTTCCGGCTGATCGCCGAGCAGGCGCTGCACGGTGCCCATCGCCTTGACCAGCCTGTCCTGCGAGGCCGGCGGGAGCTTGTCGAGCAAGGCCTGGACCTGCGCATGCGAGTCCTTGTTGAGCGGCGCGAAAGCATCCCTCCCGGCTTGGGTCAGCGCGATCGAGGAGCGCCGGGCGTCGGCTTCGGTAGCGGCGCGCTCGACGAGGCCGCGTTCCTCGAATTTCTTCAGGAGACGGCTGACATAGCCGGCGTCGAGGCCGAGGTCGCGAACAAGGTCGCTGGCGACGAGGCCATCGTGATGGGCGAGCTCATAAAGCACCCGCGCCTCGGTCAGCGAGAACGGGCTCTTCAGCAGGCCCTCGTCAAGCAGGCCGATCTGGCGCGTGTAGAAGCGGTTGAAGGCGCGCACGGTATCGATGCGCTCCTTGCCGGGTGGATGATGGATGGTCATGGCGCTTCTCCTGTCAGGGAGAAGATCGGGTATTTAGTTGACTTAGTCAAGTAAATGCTTGCTCGAAGCACCAGACAGAACGCCTGAGGCCGGCGGGACAGAGGGGGCGCGAAGGATCACGGCAACGGCCGTTGGCCACCTCACCCCATCGGCAAGGCCGGCCAGCGCTCGACAACGCGCCCGTCCGAAAACACCGCGATCGAGCCGAAATGCTGCAGCACCGCCTCGCTCTGCGTCGGACGCAGGAAGGCGCAGTCGCCGGGCTTCACGTCGGCTCCGGCCGGCAGGGCCATGAACTGCTGGTTGGAGGACAGGCCCATCAGGCCGTTCACCTTCATGCCCTCCGGAAATACCGGCCCGGCCATCCACTTGCCGCCGTAGAGGTAGCAGCCCTTGCGCGGGAACAGGCCAAGCGCCGTGAGCATGCGGGACACCGAGGCCGGCCCCGGCAGCACCGGCTCCACCACCTTCAGGATTGGCGTTGCGATGAAGGCAGCAGGCTGGAGACCATCCAGGCCGGGCACGTCGAAATCGCTGGGCAGCACGAAAGCGGAGCCGATCGAGACTTCGTTGGCGACCCCGCCATGGTGCAGCAACGCCGTCTTCGAGCCGCCTATGTTCAGGATGCGGCGCTGATCCTCGCCGAGGCTGTCGGCGAATTCCTCGGCCAGCGCCTGGGCTTTCCTCAGCGCGCCGCCCTGGCCGCCGAACAGGCCAGGGATTTCCGGCGCGTGCGCCTCGTAGGCCATGATGCCTTCGCAGCGCAGGCCGTTCGGGATGGTCAGCGCCTTTAGGTCTTCGGGGCTGGCGAAGCCGCCGCGATGCAGCCCGACATCGATCTCGAAGGCAAAGCGCAGGTCGGTGCCAAGTTCGGCCGCCAGCGCGCCATACTCGGCCAGCCGCTGTTCGGTGTCGATCAGCCAGCAGACGCGCGACCAGCCGGCGCCGCCCTTGGTGAGCGCGGCTCTCGCCGCGCCGACCGGCATCGGCTTGCCGTAGAGCAGATCCGCCTCGGGAAAGGCGTCGAGCACGGCCTGCGTAATCGGCGGATGGAAGGTCATGAAACGGCTGGAGCCGAGCCCGCCGGCAATATGCTGAAGCAGCGGCATGGAGGCGAGCGACTTGTCGACCAGCCGCACGGCGAGGCCCGGCGCCAGTCTTTCCTTCACGAGCGCGATGTTGCGGTCGAGACGGTCGCGGTCGAGCACGAGCGCGGGCTGGAAGATGCCGGCTTGCCTCAGCGCCTCGGATAGATCGGCGAAATAGGCGCTCATGTATCGGTGCCGAACAGGCTGGCCATGTAGGGCGACACGAAGCGGTTTTCGGGATCGATATCGCGCCGCACCGCCATGGCGTCATCCCAGCGCGGATAGAGTTTCTTGAAATCCGCGGCCTTCAGGCTGTGCATCTTGCCCCAATGCGGCCTGCCGCCATACTTGCGGAAGATCGGCTCGGCCGCCCGCATGAAGGGCTCGGGATCGTTGGCCGCATCGTGGTGGATGGCGATCGAGCAGGTGAGCCTTTTGTGGAAGGGCGAAAGCCAGAATTCGTCCGGCGCAACCGAACGCACCTCCATCGGGAAGTAGACTTCCGGGAAGCGCTTCTCGGTGAGCTCGATGATCTCGGCCAGCGCCTTCGGCCCCTCCTCGAACGGCAGGTGATATTCCATCTCGTTGAACTTGGTCTGCCGATCGCTGGCATAGACGTTGAGCCAGTCCTGCACATAGTCCTCGGCCGGCAGCTTGGCGATCGCGCCCAGGATCAGCCGGCGGCGCAGCGACGGCAGCCAGGCGAGCGCGGTACGCAGCTTGCGCAGCGTCGCCAGCCCCGCCTCGTCCTCCTCGGTCGGTCGCGCGGTGGTCGCGGCGTCGGAGAGATCGCTGGCGATGAACTGCGCGTAGCCGGAGAACGGTATGTAGTAGAACTCGGCCGAACGATGCGCAGCCATCATCGTCTCGAAGTCTTTCAGCATCTCGGCGATCGGCAGCACCCATTTGCGGCGGCGCAGCCGATAGGTCGGCATGTTGTTCATCGTCACTTCGGTGAGGATGCCGAAGGCTCCGAGCGCGACGCCGGTGGCGTGGATCATGTCCTGGTCCCCTGCCCGGCTGTATTCGCGCAGTTTCCCTGTCCCGTCGACGAACTGCAGCGTCTCCAACTGCGTATGGTAGGCGCCGAGCTTCGGGCCGGAGCCATGCGTGGCGGTACCCAGCGCGCCGCCGATCGCCTGCTTGTCGATGTCGCCCATGTTGGGCAGGCCC
>NZ_RZOS01000535.1:0-3460 GCF_004022605.1 Mesorhizobium sp. M4B.F.Ca.ET.089.01.1.1 | reverse complement strand
CCATTCTCATGGTCGGCAGGACGGCTCTTGGCTTCCACCTCGGCCTTCACGACCGGCGGAAAGTCCTCCACGCGCGGCATGCGCTGCGGCGCGGCGGCAACCGGCTGCGGCATTTCCCGCAGCGGCGCGGGCTGCTGCACCACCTGCTGGACGACCGGCTGCGGCTGGGCGGGCGGCGCCTGGAAGATCTTGCTCTGCGGACGGAACTCTTCCGCATGCGCCATCGGCGCCGGGCGGGCCTGCGCCATCGCCGCCGCATTGGCCTCGGCGAGTTGGATCGCCTCGGCGACCGGATCGGCAGCGCGCGGCTCATAGACCTGCTGCTGCACCGGCGCCGGACGGCTTTCCGCGACCGGAGCGGCCGGACGGCTGACCGGCTTCTGCGGTGCCGCGCGGATCGAGATCGGCGCCGCGGCGATTTCGGCCGCCGACTTGTCGATGCCGGTAGCGACCACCGAGACGCGGATCACGCCTTCCAGCTCTTCGTCGAAAGTCGCGCCGAGGATGATGTTGGCGTCCTGGTCGACCTCCTCGCGGATGCGGGTCGCGGCTTCGTCGACTTCGAACAGGGTGAGGTCGCGGCCGCCGGTGATCGAGATCAGCAGGCCCTTGGCGCCCTTCATCGAGGTCTCGTCGAGCAGCGGGTTGGCGATGGCGGCTTCCGCCGCGGCCATCGCGCGGCCCTCGCCCGAAGCCTCGCCGGTGCCCATCATCGCCTTGCCCATCTCGCGCATGACCGAGCGGACGTCGGCGAAGTCGAGGTTGATCAGGCCTTCCTTGACCATCAGGTCGGTGATGCAGGCGACGCCGGAGTAGAGCACCTGGTCGGCCATGGCGAAGGCATCGGCGAAGGTGGTCTTGTCATTGGCCAGCCGGAACAGGTTCTGGTTGGGGATGACGATGAGGGTGTCGACGCATTTCTGCAGTTCCTCGATGCCGAGGTCCGCCGTCTTCATGCGGCGCTGGCCTTCGAAATGGAACGGCTTGGTGACGACGCCGACCGTCAGGATGCCCTTTTCGCGCGCGGCGCGGGCGACGACCGGAGCAGCGCCGGTGCCGGTGCCGCCGCCCATGCCGGCGGTGACGAAGCACATATGGGTGTTGGACAGGTGATCGATGATCTCGTCGATGCATTCCTCAGCCGCCGCGCGGCCGACCTCCGGCTGCGAGCCGGCGCCGAGCCCCTCGGTCACATGCGCGCCGAGCTGGATCAGCCGCTCCGCCTTCGACATGGTCAGCGCCTGCGCGTCGGTGTTCGCCACCACGAACTCAACACCGCGCAAGCCGGCGGTGATCATGTTGTTGACGGCATTGCCGCCGCCGCCGCCGACACCGAACACGGTGATGCGTGGCTTCAGCTCGGTGATGTCCGGCTTTTGCAGATTGATGGTCATTGTCTCCGTCCTTTGCCTTTCCCGCCGCTTCGCCGCTGCGGCCGCCTATGGGGCTGTCCCCGTCAATTTTAGAAACTGTCTCTCAACCACTGACTCATGCGATGCAGTTTTCCGCCCGTCCCGGTCATCCTGAGACCGGAAATTCCTTTCACAGAATGGCTCTCGAAGCTCGCCATCTGCGGATAGATCAAGAGCCCGACCGGGGTCGAGAACGCCGGCCCCTTCGCCGCCTCGGGCAGGCCGGCCACGCCGAGCGGCCGGCCGATGCGCACATTGCGGCCGAGGATGCGGCGTGCCGCTTCCGGCAGGCCGGCAAGCTGGCTGGCGCCGCCGGTGAGCACGACACGCTTGCCGACGGCGTTGCCGTAGCCCGACTTGTTCAACCGGTCGCGCAGCAATTCCAGCGTCTCGTCGATGCGGGCGCGGATGATGCGTGTCATCATCGAGCGCGGTACCTGCACAGGCAGCTCGCCTTCCTCGCCGATCGGCTGGATCGAGACGAGGTCACGGTCGTCCGCGCTGCCCGGCAGCGCCGAACCGTGCATGACCTTCAGGCGCTCCGCGGCGTCGAGCGAGGTTGACAGGCCCTTGGCCATGTCGAGCGTCACATGGTTGCCGCCGATGGCGATGGCATCGGCGTGAACGAACTTGCCTTCCGAGAACACCGAGATCGTCGTCGTGCCGCCGCCCATGTCGATGCAGGCCGCGCCCATTTCGAGCTCGTCGTCGACCAGTGCCGCGAGCCCGCTGGCGTAGGGCGTCGCCACCATGCGCTCGACCGACAGATGCGAGCGATTGATGCAGAGCTCCAGGTTGCGCAAGGGCGCCGCATCGCCCGTCAGCACGTGCATGTCGACGCCAAGCGCATCGCCGACCATGCCACGCGGATCGCGCACGCCGCGCTCGGCGTCGAGCGAGAAACCGACCGGCAGCGAGTGGATAACTTCGCGCTCGGCCTTCAGCGCCTGCTTGGCGCCGGCGGCAAGCACCCGCTTGATGTCGGCCTCGTCGGCCTGATGGCCGCCGAGATTGATGGTGGCCGAGAAGGCCTCGCTCTTCAGCCGCCCGGCGGTCATGTTGACGATCAGCGAATCCACCGTCAGCCCGGCCATGCGCTCGGCGGCGTCGACGGCCAGACGGATGGCGTGTTCGGCGCGGTCGAGATCGACGACCACGCCCGACTTCACGCCTTGCGATTTCTGGTGGCCGATGCCGATCACCTGGATGCGATGCGAGCGCCCGCGCAAGAGCTTGCCGTCGTCGCGCGGCTTCAGCTTCGCCACCACGCAGCAAACCTTGCTCGAACCGACATCGAGCACCGTCAAGGTGCCCGACCGGCGCGAGGAGGCATCGCTGTTGCCGCCAAGCCAGCTCATATCTTCGTCTCCGGCTTACGCTTCGTCAGGCTCTTCGGCTTTTCGTTGAGCGCCGCTTCGCGCTGCGTCGCCGCCTCCGGCGTCAGTTGCACGACGAGGCGATCGGACAGGCGCATGTCGACGGCGGCGATGTCGCGGCTCAAGAGCCCGTTGTCGTGGTCCATCCTGACCAGATCGGCGATCGCCCGGTCTTCGCCGTCCTCAGGCAGCTTGACCGTGATGCCGTTCTCCAGCCGCAGGTCCCAGCGCCGCTCGCCGATGCGGATATAGCCTTTGACCCGTGCCGCGAGTTCGGGATAGCGCTTCACCTCGGCAAGGAAATCCGGCGCCTTGGCCGGCGCGCCGGTGCCGATGATCAGCGGCAGCAGCGCCTGCTTGCCGCCCGAGAACGGCGCGATGACCTGGCCGTCACGCTCGATGACCGAAAGCGAATCGCCCTGCTGCCAAAGCGCGAAAGGCTCACGCTCCTCGACGCGCACCTCCAGCGTATGCGGATAGACCTTGCGCACCGCCGCGACCTCGACCCAAGGCAGCGTCCTGATCCGCTCGCGCGCGGCCTCGGCATCAAAGCCTATCAGCGAGGTCCAGCCGTCGAGCTCCAGCCGGTCCAGTATGTCGATCTCGGAGGTTTCGTGGTTGCCGACCACCTTGATCTGATCGACCGCGAAACCGGTGCGCGCGGTGATGCCC
>NZ_RZOS01000534.1:0-3468 GCF_004022605.1 Mesorhizobium sp. M4B.F.Ca.ET.089.01.1.1 | reverse complement strand
GCGTAGGACGTCAGATTTGCGGGTCGCTTGCAGGGGGCCGTTTTGTCTTTGACCGTGCCGCAGCCGGCAACGCCGGCCGCGATCACGACGAGGAACAAGCCCCTGACTATGTAAGCAGGCTTAGTTACCACCGTAGGTCAACGCCTTCTTCGAGTTGGAAATGTCGGTGAGCCGGCGCTGATTGTCTGCCTGAAGAGAACCGACAGCACCGTTCATCACGCCGATCAGCTCGTTGATGGTGAGGCCGGCCTGGACCTGCAATTGGGTGTTCTGATCGATCGACCCTTTGATGTCCTGAGCCTGGCCGATGCTCTGTCCGGCTTGCTCCAGGGCGCTCCGGCGCGTCGTCACGGCCTCCTGCGATCCGGTCACAAGGGCCGAAACGCCAAGGACCGTGTTCATCAGCTCTTCATAGGACTTGTCGCTGGAAAAGCCGCTGTTTGACTTGCCAGAGAGGCTTTTCACAAGCTGCAGGCCATTGATGAAGGTGGTCGCGATCTTGCTGATGTCGCCACCCATGCCGCCGAAATTTGGCACACCGCCTGACATGATGCTGTCGAAGGATGGCATGGAGGACACGCTGAAACCGTTGCCAACAGCCAGATTCTGCATCTGGTTGGCATCACCACCGCGATCGCCGGTGACGGCCTTCAACGTGTCTTCGACAGTCGACAGGATGTCCTTGTTCGTGTTCAGGATCTTGTCGGTAGTCATGGCCGTTTCCTTGGCCACCTTGAGATTGGCGCCGTCGATGACTGGCACACCTGACGCCCATGCCGCGGAAGCAAAGAGAACCGAACACGCAGTGAGGATAGAGCGCTTCATGGAAGGTCTCCTTATTGAAGCTTGAGTTGCAGGTTGAGGGTGGATTCACGCTCGCGCTTCTGGACACAGGCTTGGTCTGCCGGGCTCCAGGCGAACCCTTCGCGCGGGTCGCACAGACCAGTGGTTTCGCGCGGCATCTCGCCTTTGTTTTTGTCTCCAGAGGACTGAGATGAGCCTGACGTTTCAGTCAGCTGCATCGCGTTTCTTGAATTGAACAGGTCTGCCATTGTCGTCCCGAGCAGGATGACCTGGTTCATCATTTCGAGATTGGCGTTTCGCGCACCGGAATTGTGGTCCCAGCTGTCCTGAATGGTTCCAGTGGTCAGGCCGCCGAGCTGCTGCAGCCATGACGCGACGTTGGCGCCGCTCTCCTGCGTGGCTTGTGACGTCGCCATGGCGTTGATCGTCGAATCCCGCATGCCAGTGTACGATGTGCTGCCGCCGCCGTAGTTGATCGGGATGTTCGCCCCATTCGCCCCACCGAGTTCTGGCAGCCACTGTTGCGTGATCTTTTTGACGTAACCCTGTGTTTCCTTGAACGGCGGGATGCCACCGTATTTCTGGACGTTGCCGTGACCGGAATTGTAGGCCGCAAGTGCCAGATTCACGTTGCCGCCGAACCGCTTGAGCTGCTGTTTCAGATAGCGGGCGCCGCCACGCAAATTGGACTCGATATTGTAGCGATTGACGCCGAGATCGCTTGCGGTCCCCGGCATCAGCTGTGTGAGGCCGTATGCGCCGGCGCCGGATTGGGCGCATGGATTGAAACGGCTTTCTTGGTAGACGAGAGCCATAAACAGGTTCTCGTCGACGCCTTCTTCCCGCGCGACCCTTTTGACCAGGCCGACGATTTCAGGGTTGGCTTGCGCGGCCGCGGCCGGATCGTCCTTGCGACCTTCCCTGTAGACGGAGCAGGTCACCCCTTTGTTGATCGAATACCGGTCCTTGTCGGTCTTTTTGATTTCGCCGGTCTCGTCCTTCTGATCCGTTCTTGTACCGAGGTTTGCTCCGTCGATGACGGGAACACCGGACGCCATTGCCGGAACGGGGGTGGCGAGTGTTGTCACCAGCAAACCAAGGGCCAGACGATTTCTCATTGAGCCTTCTCCCATCCGCAAAATTGAGCCAGCCACCTTTCCGGCTCGTCGCCGTATTGTTCCCGAAGTGCTGCGCACTCCTCGATCGTCTTCTTTCGGCCCGACAGGACCTTGACCATGTCGGGCATCGACGACAGATCGAGCCGGGCAATGACCGAGTCATTCCCGTGCTTGATGAGAAAGGTGCGCTTCTCAGGCGGGGTGTTTTTGATGAAGTTGAATTCTTTGACCGTCAGGCCAAAGCGGGTGATGTAGCTTTCCTCGTCGGCGCGCGGATTAGGGAAGTGGATGTTCGTTGCCGACTGCTCGATCAGCGTGTGTGATGCGCGGGCCTTGGCGATGTCGGCCGCCGACTGCGTTCCGAAACCGACGATGCCGTTGAGCTTGCGGATGGTTTTCATCTTGTCGACGATGAACGCCGAAAAGGTCTCGTCCTGGAGCAGCTGCCAGCCTTCATCCATGAAGAACATGACAGGATCGCCATTCAGCAGCTCATCCAGCCGATGGTAGAGGTACATCAGCGCCGGTGTGCGCAGCTCCTCATTTGCGAGGATGTTGGTCATGTCGAAGCCAAAGACACGATGCCCTGAGAACGACAGAACGTCGTGCTGAGCGTTGAACAGCCATGCCTTTTCGCCGTCGATCCATGGCCGCAGCCGTGCGTGAAGGTCGTTGGCGTCTGCGCGAGAACGACCGACGAGCAGGGTCGACAGGTTCGCCAAGTTGCGCTCAGCCGCGGGCTCTTGCATGAGCCGAGCCAAGGCCTTTTCGAGTGTGTCTTCGTCTTCCTGGCCAAAGTCGCGACCATCGTTGGCGCGAAGCATTGCCTTTAGCAGCCGCAGGAGAAAATCGCGGTTCGCTCCGGTGTTCTCGAGCTGGAGAGGGTTGAAGCCGGTGGGTGTTTCCGGTGACAGCACCTCGTAGGTGCCGCCAACCGCCCGAATGAAGATCTCCGCACCGCGATCCTTGTCAAAGAAAACTGCCTTGGGCGCGGGATTGATACGCATCGCCTGGGCAAGCAAGAACGTCAGGCCGACCGTTTTGCCCGAGCCGGTCGGACCAGTGACGAGGAAATGGCCAATGTCGCGTTGGTGAAAGTTGAACCAGTACGGCGTTTGCGACGTCGTTTCGAGGATCGTGATCGGCAGGCCCCAATGCGCGCCGTCGGATTGCCCCGTCGCGAAATTGTGCATCGACGACAAACCGGCGAAATTGCCGCTCGACAGCAACGCCTTGCGGGCGATGTAACTGTGATTTCCCGGCAATTGCGCCCAAAAGGCTGCTTCGAGGTTCATATCCTCGCGCAGCCAGTTGATGTTCATGTCGGTGAGGCATGCCCCAAGCTCGGAGACCGCCTTGCTCACGCCCTCCAGATCGCGCGACAGGCACAACAATGTCAGATGGTGGAAGCCGAAAACGGCTTCCTGGTTCATCAGACTGTTAACTGCGAAATCGATGTCGTGTTCGACCGAGCTACCCGCTTCGTCCGAGGCCTGGATTTGACGCTGCAGGCGGGTAATTCGCTCTTGAGCAATGGGCTTATCCG